>NZ_CAXSHM010000001.1:0-175683 GCF_964237335.1 uncultured Sphingomonas sp. | reverse complement strand
CCACCAGCACGCTTGCGGGATTGCCCCATATGAGGTTGGCGGTGCGCTTGCCGCGGCGCAGGTCCGATCCGTCGACCACGTCGTCGTGCAGCAGTGTCGCCGTGTGGATGAACTCGACGGCGGCGGCGAGCCGGTGGTGGCGGGTGCCCGTATAGCCCAGCGCCCGCGCGCTCGCGAGCGTCAGCATCGGCCGCATCCGCTTGCCGCCGCCCGCGATCAGATGCCCAGCAAGCTCCGGGATCAGCGGGATGTCGGACTGCATGCGGTCGAGGATGACCGCGTTGACCTGGTTCAAGTCGCCGGCGACCAGCCTGAGCATCGGCTCCAGCGAGGGCGGGCGATCGCCGGTCAGGCGGTGGAGCGTCGCGGTCATCGTACGCGCGATGTGGCGTCAAGCGACGGCAAAGGCAAGGCTGGGGTGGCGGCGCGCTTGCCCGCCGAGACGCCTTGCCCCTATCCCGGGCCGTACCGAAACGAAGGAACGGGCGATGCCGGACGACGTGTTGCAGGGCTATCGTCGCAGCATCGACAATATCGACGCGGCGCTGATCCACCTGCTCGCCGAGCGCTTCAAGGTGACGCAGGCGGTGGGGCGCCACAAGGCGACGGCCGGGCTGCCCGCCGCCGATCCCGGCCGGGAGGAGGCGCAGATCGCACGGCTGCGGCGGCTGGCCGAGGAGGCGGACCTCGACCCCGAGTTCAGCGAGAAGTTCCTGCGCTTCATCATCGACGAGGTGATCCGCCATCACGAGCGGCTGCGCGGCTGACGCCGCCGCGGGGGAGCGGCTGCGCGGATAGGAGCGGGCAGCCAGGCGTTGGACGCGGATCATCAGGAGCCGTCCATGACCGATGCGTCACCGCTTCCCGCCCAGCAGCGCGCCGTGCTCCTGCCCCGCTTCGGCGGTCCCGAGGTGCTGGAGATCGCGCGGCGGCCCTGGCCGCAGCCGGTCGACGACGAGGTGCTGGTCCGCGTCAGTGCGGCCAGCGTCAATCCGGTGGACCTCAACACACGACGCGGCGCATTCCCGATGGTGACGGCCGAAATGCTGCCGATCGTGCTGGGTCGCGACCTCGCCGGCACGATCGAGCTGGTCGGCACCCGCGCGCACGACATGCTGAGCCATGGCGACAGGGTGTTCGCCCACATCGGCTTCGATCGTGGCGCGCAGGCCGAGTATGTCGTCGTCAAGGCCGTCGAGCTGGTGGCGATGCCCAACGGGCTGAACTTCGTCGAGGCGGCGGCGGTGCCGCTAGCGGCGATCACGGCATGGCAGGGGTTGTTCGACCAGGGCGGGTTGACGGCCGGGCAGCGCGTGCTGATCCACGGCGCTGCGGGCGGCGTCGGCCATCTCGCGGTGCAGATCGCCAAGGCGCGCGGCGCGACCGTGCTGGCGACGGCGTCGGCCGGCGATCTGGCGTTCGTGCGTGGGCTCGGCGCCGACGTGGCGATCGACTACAAGGGCCAGCCGTTCGAGGAACTGGTCGGCGAGGTAGACCTGGTGCTCGGCCTGGTCGGCGGCGACACGCAGACGCGATCGGTGGCGGTGGTGAAGCCCGGCGGCATGCTGGTGTCGACGGTGGACCTGTCCGACGAGACGACGGCGGCGGCAAAGACGCGCGGCGTGCGTGTGCCCGGGCGCTGGCATGCCGAGCCCAATGCGGCACAGTTGGGCGAGATTGCTGACCTGATCTCGGCCGGCAAGATCAGGCCGGTGGTGGCCGAGACCTTCCCGCTGGACCAGGTAAAGGCCGCGCACGAGCGCCAGGGACGCGGGCAGGTGCGCGGCAAGATCGTGCTGACGGTCGACTGAGGACAGTCGACCGCCGGCACGAGGATCGGATCACTCCGCGGTCGCGGCCTCGGCGTTCGCCTTGCGACGGCCGCGCGGCTTGGGGGCGGCGGCCTCTTCGGCCTGGGGTGCAGGTGCGGGGCGGCGCTCGCCCGGCTTGCGACCAAGGCCGATCTTCTTGGCCATCTCGCGCCGATGCGTCGAATAGCTTTCGGCGACCATCGGATAGTCGGCCTTGAGGTTGTAGCGCGCGCGGTACTCGTCGGGCGTCATGCCGTTGGACGACAGGTGGCGGCGCAGCGTCTTGTACGACTTGCCGTCGATCATCGAGATGATGTGATCCTTGGACGCCAAGGATTTGCGCACCGATACCGCCGGCGTATGCTCGACGGGCGCCTCAGCGGCAGGTTCTTCGGGAACGGCCGTGCTCGCGCTCAAGGCATTCACCGCATCATGCATGCGGGCCAGGAAGGTGGGGACTTCTTCGGCGCTCGCACGCGTGTTCGCGTTGGACAGCCATGCGATAGTGAGCTCGGTCGCGAGCTCGACGGGATTATAGTCAAGAGTTTCGTCGGACACCAATATTCTCCTTGGGATGCTGCCCAAGTAGCGATCGGGCGTCTAGCGTCAACAGCGCACGCTGTATTTCCGCGGTTCTTTCAGGTCCGATGACAAAATTAAACATTGGTCATCCAACGATAACGGTTCGTCGGCGAAGGAACTGGCCGATCCGGGAGACGGCGATCCTATGGCTTACGCTTCGCCGGCGCGGGCAAGGCAGCTTTCACGGCCGGCAGCATATGGCCGACGATGATCGCCACGCCGCGAGCATTGGGATGCATGCCGTCCGCCTGGATCAGATCGCGTCGCGCGACGATCCCGTCGTAGAAGAACGGATAGAAGGCGAGATGATGCGCGCGGGCGAGCAGAGGAAACAACGCGTCGAACCTGCGCCGATAGTCCGGCCCAAGATTAGCCGACGCGCGCATCCCGGTCAGCAGCACGCGGATGTGCCGGCGGTCGAACTCCGTCAGGATCGCATCGAGCGCGTGCGATGCCTGTTCGGGCGGCAGGCCGCGCAGCATGTCGTTCGCGCCCAGCTCGACGATCACCAGGTCGGGCGCGCGCGGCAGGCCACGCAAGCCCCAGCGCAGACGGGCGAGCCCCTGCCGCGTCGTGTCGCCCGACACGCCGCCGTTGCGCACGGTCGCGGGCACGCCGGCGCGGCGCAGCGCGGCCTGGAGCTGGACGGTGAAGCCCTGCGCGGGCGGCAGGCCGTAGCCTTCCGTCAGACTGTCGCCGAACGCCCAGATCAGCGGGCCCGCGGCAGCCGGCGCTGCGGGAGGCGCCGCCGTCAGCACTGCGGAGAACAACGCGCCATGGACAAGCGCCGCCGCCCGCCCGTATCGCCATGCCGGTGACCGCCATCCCATCCGCCGCCGATAGCGCACCTGCCCCCGGCGCCCAAATCGTCGCCCACATTATCGCTCCCGTGATCGACGCGCGCGGCCTGACGCTCTCGCTCGGCCCGTCGGGCACGGCGACGCCGATCCTGCGCGGCATCGACCTGTCGGTGGGGCCGGGCGAGAGCGTGGCGCTGCTCGGGCCGTCCGGGTCGGGCAAGTCGTCGCTGATGGCGGTGCTCGCGGGACTCGAGCGGCCGAGCGGCGGCAGCGTGCTGGTGGCGGGGCTGGACGTCGCGCGGCTGAGCGAGGACGCGCTGGCGGTCGCGCGGCGCGGACGGATCGGGATCGTGCTCCAGGCCTTCCACCTGCTGCCGACGATGACCGCGCTGGAGAATGTCGCGGTGCCGCTGGAGCTGGCGGGCGAACCGGACGCGTTCGCGCGGGCGGAGCGCGAACTGGCGGTCGTCGGCCTCGGCCATCGCCTGACGCATTACCCCGCGCAGCTGTCGGGCGGCGAGCAGCAGCGGGTGGCGATCGCCCGCGCGCTGGTGTCTGAGCCCGCCTTGCTGTTCGCCGACGAGCCGACCGGCAACCTCGACGCCGCGACCGGCACGCAGATCATGAACCTGATCTTCGAGCGGCAGCGCAGCGCGGGCGCGACGCTGTTCCTCATCACCCATGACGCGCGGCTGGCGGCGCGGTGCGGGCGGGTGGTGGAGCTGGCCGATGGACGGATCGTCGCCGACCGGCGCCAGGCCTGATGCCGGTCGCGCTACGGCTTGCGCTGCGCGATCTCAGGCGCGGCGGCAGGGGCCTGTGGCTGCTTGCGCTGTGCCTGTTCCTGGGCGTCGCCGGGCTGGCCGGGATCGGCAGCTTCTCCGCCGCGCTGCTCGCCGGGCTCGCGGGACAGGCGCGCGCGACCTTGGGCGGCGACCTTGAGATGCGCGTGTCGCAGCGGCAGGCCAGCGTCGCCGAACGCGCGGCCTTCGCCGCCGCCGCCGTCGGCGGGCGCGTGTCGGAGACCGTGCGGATGCGC
Organism: uncultured Sphingomonas sp.; assembly: GCF_964237335.1. Classification (NCBI taxonomy): domain Bacteria; kingdom Pseudomonadati; phylum Pseudomonadota; class Alphaproteobacteria; order Sphingomonadales; family Sphingomonadaceae; genus Sphingomonas; species uncultured Sphingomonas sp. Next base: position 171,451 of record NZ_CAXSHM010000001.1, on the reverse strand, counting down.
GGGATGGCGGACCCGTCGAACGGCGCGGCTCCCGCCCTGGTCGATCTGCGCGGGGTCGACGGGCGCTGGCCGATGGTGGGCCGGGCGGCACTGGCGGCGGGCGCGCTCGCGAACCGGCCGCATGGGCTCGAGGCGGTGATCGCACCGGCGCTGGCGGAGCGGCTGGGCGTCCGGGTCGGCGACGCACTGCGGATCGGCGACGCGCGGCTGCGGATCGTCGGACTGCTGACGCAGGAGCCCGACGTGCTCGGCGAGGGCTTCCGGCTCGGGCCACCGGTGCTGGTCGACTTGGCCGGGCTCGACGCGACCGGGCTGGTGCAGCCGGGCAGCCTGTACGACGCGCGCTATCGCCTGCTGTTGCCGCCGGGCACCGACGCGCATGCGACCGGCGCGCGGCTGGCAGCGGCGTTCCCCAGCGCGGGCTGGTCGTCGCGCACCGTGGACGAGGCGGCAGCGCCGTTGCGTCGCGGGATCGACGAGCTCGGCCAGTTCCTGCTGCTCGTCGGCCTGGCCGCGCTCGCCATCGCCGGGGTGGGCGTCGGCAGCGGGGTCAGCGCCTGGGCGGCGGACAAGACCGGCGCGATCGCGACGCTGAAGGTGCTGGGCGCGCGCTCGGGCATGATCGCGGCGATCTATGGCGGCGAGCTGGCGCTGGTGGCAGCCGGCGCGAGCGTCGCCGGGCTGGCGGTGGGCGCGGCCGTGCCGTGGATCGTCGCGCGGGTGGCGGGCGCGGCGCTGCCCGTCGCGCCGCGGCTGGCGATCTACCCTGCGCCGCTGGCGGTCGCGGCGGCACTGGGCCTGATGGTGGCGGCGCTGTTCGCGCTGGCGCCGCTGGCGCGCGCAAGGGCCGTACCGGCGGCGACGCTGCTGCGCGGCGCGCTGGCGGGGGCGCGGCGACCGGGGCGGGGCGTCGTGCTGGGCGCGCTGCTGCTGGCGGCGGGGATCGTCGCGCTGGCGGTGCTGACCGCGTCGGACCGCCGGCTCGCGGGCGGGTTCGTGGTGGCGACCGCGGTGCTGGTGCTCGGGCTGTGGCTGGTTGGCGTCGGGCTGAGGGCGCTGCTGACGCGTCTGCCCAGGCCGCGCCGCCCGCTCGCGCGGCTGGCGCTCGCCAACCTCCACCGGCCGGGCGCGCCGACCGAGCGGCTGGTGGTGGCGCTGGGGCTGGGCTTCTCGCTGTTCGTCGCGCTGGCGGCGATCGACACGAGCCTGGGCAGCGAGCTGGCGAGCGCCGCGCCCGCCAAGGCGCCACGTTTCTTCGCCGCGGACCTCCAGCCGGAGGACGAGGCATCGTTTCGGACCGCCGTCACCCGCGCCACGGGAGGACGCGCGCGGATCGAGGCGGTGCCGAGCTTGCGCGGCGCGATCGTGGCGCTGAAGGGCGTGCGGATCGAGGACATGACGCACCCGCCCGAAAGCTGGGTGCTGCGCGGCGACCGCACGATCACCTGGTCGGGTGTCGTGCCGCCGCGCAACCGGGTGGTCGCCGGGCGCTGGTGGCCGGCGGACTATCGCGGGCCGCCGCTCGTCTCGATCGATGCGAAGACCGCCGTCACGCTGGGGCTGAAACTGGGCGATACGATCACGATCGCGGTGCTGGGCGTCGACGTGCCCGCGCGCATCGCCGCGCTGCGCGAGGTCGATTGGGGCGGCCTCGGCCTCAACTTCGCGATCGTGTTCTCGCCCGGCTACATCGAGGAGGCACCGCACAGCCTGGTCGCCAGCGTCTATGCGCCCGCCGCCGACGACGGCGCGATCGCGCGCGACGTCGCGCGTGCGCTGCCGGCGCTGACGATGGTGCGCGTGGGCGACGTCATCGGCCAATTGGGCGAAGTCATCGCCCGCGTCATCGTCGCGGTGCGCTCGGCCGCGGCCGTGACGGTGGCGGCGGGCATCGCGGTGCTGATCGGCGCGGTCGCCGCCTCCGCGCGCGCGCGGCGCTACGATGCGGTGATCCTGAAGCTGCTCGGCGCCACCAAGGCTCAGGTGCTGGGCGCGCAGGCGATCGAGTACGCGCTGCTCGCCGCGCTGCTGGCGCTCGTCGCGCTCGGCGTGGGCGGCGGGGCGGGGTGGTATGTCGTCACCCATGTCTTCGCGCTCGCCTGGGCACCCGATTGGGGAGTCGTGGGTTTGACGCTCGCGGTCGCGGTGCTGGCGACGCTGGGGATCGGCGTCCTCGGCAGCCTGCCCGCGTTGCGCGCGCGCCCGGCGGCCGCGCTTCGTTCGGAATAGGAGTCTGCCAATGCCAACCGTTCTCGTCACCGGCGCCACTTCCGGCATCGGGGAGGCGACCGTCCGTGAGTTCGCCGACGCCGGCTGGCACGTCGTCGCCACCGGCCGCCGCGCCGACCGTCTTGAGAAGCTGATCGCCGAGCTGGGCGATCAGGTGACGACCAGCGCGTTCGACGTGACCGACGCCGCCGCCCGCGACGCCGCGGTCGCCGCGCTTCCGCCGATCGACCTGCTCGTCAACAACGCCGGGCTCGCGCGTGGCACCGCCCCGGCGCAGGAGGCGAAGCTCGACGACTGGATGGCGATGATCGACACCAACGTCGTCGCGCTCGTCGCGCTCACCCGCGCGCTGCTGCCCGGGCTGGTCGAACGCAAAGGCGCGATCATCAACCTGTCGTCGGTCGCGGCGACCTACCCCTATGTCGGCGGCAACGTGTATGGCGGCACCAAGGCGTTCGTCCGGCAATTCTCGCTTGGCTTGCGCTCCGATCTCGCGGGCACCGGCGTGCGCGTCACCTCGATCGAGCCGGGCATGGTCGAGACCGAGTTCACCTTCGTCCGCACCGGCGACCGCGCCAAGTCCGACGCGCTGTACAAGGGCGCCAATCCGATGACGGCGGAGGACATCGCCGCGACGTTGCTGTGGGTCGCGACGCTGCCGCCGCACCTCAACATCAACACGCTGGAGCTGATGCCCGTCAGCCAGAGCTTCGCAGGCTTCGCCGTCGCGCGGGAAGGGGTCGCATGAACGAGGATCATTACGAGAAGGAGCTGGCGAAGCTCCAGGTCGCGCTGGTCGAGACGCAGGCGGCGGCCGTGAAGTCGGGCGAGCGGATCGTGCTGGTGCTGGAGGGACGCGACAGCGCCGGCAAGGACGGCACGATCAAGCGCATCGTCGAGCATCTGTCGATCCGCGACACCCGCGTCGTCGCGCTGCCCAAGCCGTCGGACCGCGAGCGGACGCAATGGTATTTCCAGCGGTACGTCAGCCACCTGCCGAGCGCGGGCGAGCTCGTGATCTTCAACCGCTCCTGGTACAATCGCGGCGGCGTGGAGGTCGTCATGGGCTTCTCCACCCCGCCCGAACAGGCCGAGTTCCTGCGCGATGCGCCCGATTTCGAGCGGATGCTGGTGGAAAGCGGCATCCGCCTGGTGAAGATCTGGCTCGACATCAGCAAGGGTGAGCAGGCCGAGCGGCTGCAGGCGCGCCGCGACGATCCGCTCAAAGCGCTGAAGACCAGCGACATGGATGCGGTCGCCCAGTCCAAATGGGACGAGTACACCGCCGCGCGCGACACGATGCTGGCCCGCACCCATACGCCGCTCGCGCCCTGGCATTGCGTGCGCGCCGACAAGAAGAAGCCCGCGCGCCTCGCGATCATCCGCCACCTGCTCGCCCGCGTCGCCCCGGCGGACGTCGCGCGCGACGTGAAGTCGCCGGACCCGGACCTGCTGTTCGCGTTCGAGGCGTCCGCGACGACGGACGGGCGGCTGTACCGATGATGGCATCGGGCGTCAGCCGGTGAGCGCGTCCTCGGCGTGGAGGAAGGACACGAACAGGTCGGTCGAGGATCGCAGCTCGCGCGCGCTCACGACGAGGTCGCTGGCGCCGGTGCGTACCGTCGCCGACAAGGTGGCCGCCACGCCCGCCGCGGTCGCGACCCGGCCGATCCGGCGACCGATGTCGTGCGCGGTGGTGGCCGCGCGCTCGGCGCCGCCGTCGACGGCCTGGGCGGCCGCCCGCTGATCGTCGACCGCGCTCGCGATACCGGTCGCGGCGACCGCCACCTGGCCGATCGCGCCGTTGACGTGCCGCAGCTTCAGGCCGGTGTCGGCGACGCCCTGCCTGATGCCCTCGATCAGCACGCCGATCCGGTCGCTGGCGCGCGTCGTGTCGGCGGACAGGCTCTTCACCTCGTTCGCCACGACCGCGAAGCCGCGCCCGGCCGCGCCCGCGCGCGCCGCCTCGATCGTCGCGTTGAGCGCCAGCAGATCGGTCTTGGCCGCGATCTTGCGGATGTCGGCGAGGAAGCCCTGAACCTCGATCGCCTGCTGTTCGAGCAGCAGCGCCGTCTCGACGCTGCGCTTGGCCTCGGCGCTCGCCGTGTCCGTCAGCACCGATTGCTGCCCGGCCGCGACCGCGATCGTCTGCACCGACCGGGACAGGTCGCGGACGGTCGACGCCACCTGCGCGATCTCGATCGCCGCGCGGGCGGCGACGCCGGCCACTTCGCCCGCTTCCGTATCCGCGGCCGCGGATGCCGTGTCGAGCTGCCCGACGGACTGTTCCATCTGCTCGCTGGTACATGCCACCGCCCGCACGATCGACGTCACCGATCGCTCGAACTCGTTCGCCAGGGTTAGCAGCTCGCCCCGCCGTTCCGCCGCCGCGCGCGCCTCGGCAGCCTCGCGCCGCTCCCGCTCGCGGTGTGCTTCGGCCTCCGCGGTCCGCGCGAGCCGCATCGCCGCCTCCGCCTCGTGCCGGCTCGCTTCCGCCGCGTCGATCAGCTCGCCTGCGTGCCGGATCGCGGCATCCTGGCCGTCGAACAACCGCTCCAGCTGGACGGTCAGGAACGCCAGCACACCGAACTGGAGCCCGACGGCCGCGACATGGAAGGCGACGCGGCCCATCGCTCCCGATCCCGCGAACACCCAACTCGGCGCCAGCCACTCGAAGATGGTGTGGTGAAGCGCGGTGAGCACGGTCGCCAGCGCGATCGGCCGCCAGTCGCCGAGCATGACGAGCGCGGCCATCCCGACGAAGAAATACATATGGCCGTCCATCTGCCAGGGATGGCCCTGGAGCAGGAACACCAGCATCGCCGGGATGATCGCGGCGAGCGTACCCATCAGCGTGCGGGCTTCGGCATCGTGGCGGCCCCGCACGGCCATATAGGTCGGGCCGATGTTGATGAGCGTACCGATGACGAGCAACGGCATTCCCATCCGCGCGCCCAGCAAGGCGTTGGCCGCCAGCAGCAGGGCGATCGACGCCCAGCCGATGATCGCCCAGGCGCGTATTCCGCGCCGCCGCAGCGTATCGAGCGTGCCGAGCGACGCTTCGTCGGCCCTGCGACCCAGGGGCTCGACGCGCGCGATGACCGGCAATTGGATCACGCGTCCGTACCGCCGCGCGTCGTGCAGCCGACGAATGGCGCGTTCAGGATCAGGATGCCGCGGCGCGCGGTCTGGCGCGCGATGCGGGCGCGGTCGCCCAGGACGATCATCGTGCCGCCGATCGGGCCAGCCCCGAGCACGGCGCCGCCGCCGGCGAGGGCCGCGTTCATCAGATCACCCTCGTGTGCGCCCGGCAGCGCGACCAGCAACATCGGCCCCGATACGGGCGGCCACAGCGCGAGCAACGGCAGCAACGCGAGGACGAGCGCCATCTGGAACACGATCAACGGATGCGGACGCGAGGGCATGCCGCCGGAGTAGCCAGGGGCGGTTAACGGGGCCCTTGCTTTCCACCCGCTAGTCGGCCGAACCTGATTTAGGTGAATGACCTATGTGACCGGGACGATCGATCGGCGGCGCGACTGGTCAGACGACCCCCGCGCGGCTCGTCATCAGCGGCTGGATGCGCGTCCCGAACGCCTCGACCCCCGCCTCGAACTCGTCGAACGTCAGCAGCACGCCGCCGGTGCCGGGCACCGCCGCCATCTCGTCGAGCATCCTGGCAACTGCCTCGTAGCTGCCGACCAGCGTGCCCATGTTGATGTTGACGGCCCCCTCGGGCGCGGCGAGCTGGCGGACGTTGGTGTCCTTGTTCACCGTGTCTTTCGCGCCCTGCTGCGCGAGCCAGGCGATCGCGCCAACGTCGACGCCGTCGTTGTAGTGCCTCCACTTCGCCATCGCCGCCGCGTCCGTCTCGTCGGCGATCACCATCACCAGCACGAACACCTGCACGTCCCGGCCCGTCTTCGCGGTCGCCGCCGCCAGCCGCTCGTTGTTGCCGGCGAAGGCAGTTGGGGTGTTGACGCCCTTGCCGAGGCAGAAAGCATAATCCGCCCATTTCGCCGAAAAAGCGAGGCCTTCGTCGGACGAGCCCGCGCAGATGATCTTCATGTCGCCCTGCGGCCGGGGCCACACGCGGCAATCGTCCATCTGGTAATAGGTGCCCTTCAGGTCCGACACGCCGCCGACCCACAGCTCGCGCAGGACCTGCGCGTATTCATCGAGCATCCGGTACCGGTCGCGAAAATGCTCGTCGCCCGGCCACATGCCCATCTGGGTATATTCCGGCGGCTGCCAGCCGGTGATGAGGTTGAGGCCGAACCGCCCGTGGCTGATCGAGTCGATCGTGTTGCCCATCCGGGCGGCGAACGCCGGTGGCACCAGCAGCGTCGGGCAGGTAGCATAGATGCCGATCCGCTCCGTCACCGCCGCGAGCCCCGCCATCAGCGTGAAGCTCTCCAGACCATAGTCCCAGAACTCGGTCTCGCCGCCGAAGCCGCGCAGCTTGATCATCGACAGCAGGAAGTCGAGCCCGTGCTTCTCGGCCGACAGCGCGATGCGCTTGTTGAGGTCGAAGCTGGGCTTGTACTGCGGCGCGTTCTTCGAAATCAGCCAGCCGTTGTTGTTGATGGGCATGAACACGCCGACCTGCATCACGATGCGCCTTTGGTTGGGTTCAGCCGTCGAGCCAGTCGAGCAGCCACAGGTTGAAGTGCTCGGACCGGGTGACGTTGCAGGCATGGCCGCCGTGCGCCATCCGTGCGAGCTGCGCCACGTCGCCCGCCGCCGCGCTCAGCCGTTCCGAGCAGGACGGTGGCACCAGCGCGTCGTCGTCGCTCGCCACCAGCAGCGTCGGCACGGATAGCGCCGGCAGCCGGTCGAGCACGTTGAAGCGCCGCGCGGCCGCCACGCGCCGCTCGATCATGTCGGGCGGCGGCAAATGCGCGAGTTGCGCCTCCACCTCGTCCTCGAGTCCGTCGTGATGATCGGAGATCCATTGCGGCGGATAGAGGAAGATCGGCTGGGCGCGCAGATAGGCGCGCGGCCCGGCGCTGCGCAGCAGGGTGAGGCGCGTGTCGAAGCAGCGCGCGGTATAGGGATCGAGCGTGGCCCAGCCGTTCACCACCACCAGCCGCTCGACGCGGTGAGGGTGCGCGAGCGCCAGCGCGAGTCCAGCCATGCCGCCGATCGCGTGGCCAATGACGGTGGCGCGCTCGATGCCGATCGCGTCCATCAACGCGGCGATATCGTCCCCCATCGCCTCGATCGTCAGCATGCCCGGCACGTCGCGCGCGGATCGGCCGGTGCCGCGATGGTCATAGGCGATCACGTCGTGCCGCTCGGCGATGGCGGCGACGTTCGGCCGCCAATAGCCCGCCGATCCGCCGAGGCCGGAAGAAAGGATCAGCGGCGTGGCGCCCCGCGGGCCCTGTCGGTCGAAGAACAGCCCCGCCGCCTCGCCCATCAGGGCCGCCCGTTCGAGCGCGGCCCGATCAAGCCCGCCCGGATCAAGCCCAGCCCGATCAAGAAAGATGCGCCACGGACGCGATCTCGATCAGGCACTCGGGCTTCACCAGATCGGCGACGATGCAATAGCGCGCGGGTTTGGCGTCGGGGAAATACTCGGCGTACACCTCATTGAACGCGGCATAGTCGCCGAGGTATTTGAGGAAGATGTGGTTCATCGCCACATCCGCCAGCGTGCCGCCCGCCGCCGCGAGCGTCGTCCTGATCGTCTCCAGCACATGCCTGGTCTGCAACCGGACGTTGCCGGGGTTGAGCACCACGCCGCCCTCGCCGAGCGCCAGCACGCCCGAGACGTAGATGGTGTTCCCCGCCTTGGCGCCCGCCGAATAGGGTGCGATCGGGGTGGGGAACTCGGGCGGGTTGATCGGCTCGAACGGCATCAGGCTTTCCCCGCTTCGTCGGCGTCCGGTCGTTGACCTACCGCCCCGCAGAAGTCCGCAACGGTCGACACCCAGCCGAAGAACTTCTCGACATTGTAGACGGTCGCGGCCTGGATGAAGTCCGGCCCCAGATGATGGGTCGCGTCCTCCAGCATCACGCCGAAATATTCGAGGTGGAAGCCGTCGCGCAGCGTCGATTCGACGCACACGTTGCTGGCGATGCCGACGAACACCAACGTCCTGATGCCGCGCGCGCGCAGGATCGAATCGAGCTGCGAGTTGAAGAAGGCGGAGTAGCGCGTCTTGTGGACGCGGATGTCGCCCGGCTTGGGGGTCAGCGCGTCGACCAGCGCGTAATCCCACCCGCCGCGCGCAAGCAACTGACCGGCAAGATCGGGCCGTGCGCGCATCGTCTTCATCGCATTCGACTTGTGCCAGTTGGGCGAACCGGTGGTCCCGGCCTCGACATAGTCCGGGTCCCAGCCGTTCTGCAGGAACACGACCGGCATCCCCGCCGCGCGCGCGGTATCCAGCACCTGCGCGATCCGGCCGATGACGCCCGCGGCGCCCGCGATGTCGAAGCCGGCGAGATCGACATAGCCGCCCTCGCTGGCATAGGCATTCTGCATGTCGATCACGACCACCGCGGTGTCGGCCGGCGACAGGCGGATCGCCTCCGGCCGGGCGGGCAGCACGGTCGTGCCGGCGGCGCCGGGCGCGCGGTGGTCGACCACCTCGTCTGGGGCGATGCCGGCGGATATCATCCCGTCATTGTTCCGCACCGCAGCACGAAGCGCAAGCCCCGACCTCGCCATCCTTTGGGGCGAACCCTCAATGATGGCGAGGCGGGTCCTGCCGGCGCGCCGCGGCGATGCTGTCGACCAGCAGCTCATACTGGTCCGCCGAATAGCCCGCGTCGTGGAACGCGCGCACCTCCTGCGGCGGTACCGTATAGCCGTGGTGCCAGGTCAGCACCGCCATACGGCGCAACGCCTCCAGCCGCGGATCGGACAGGCGCGGATTGTGGCCGCCGAACACGCCGCCCATCGCGCGCGCGATTCGGCCGGGGCGGCGGAGCGACGACAGCCGGTCGCTCCAGGCGATCGCGACCACCGACCATTCGAGCCCCGTCAGGCGCGCGGGCACCGCGACCGTGTCGGCGGCGGGTGCCAGACGGGTCAGGACGTCGCCGCCGCCCAATTCCGAAAAAGTGAGATAGCCCATCTGAAATCTCCCGACCGCCACCGGCTCTGCTTTCGATACCGGGCGGTATGGAAGTGTGCTTCCGATCCGTCAACCACTTTTCTGTACCGGACGGTAGAAAGTTCGCGCGGTCAGCGGCCCGGCCAGGTGGCGAGGCTGGTGGAGACGAGCTGCGCGAGCTCCTCGCGCGATGCGCCCGCGCCGGCCTGCACCGCCATCCCCTGCATCAGCGCCAGCAGGAAGCGCGCGAGCCCGGCCGGATCGGCGTCGGCCGGCAGGTCGCCTTCGGCCCGCGCGCGCTCCATGCGGGCGACGAGCGCGGCATGGCCGGACGCGCGCCGCGCGATCACCTCCGCGCGCACGCCCTCGGCCTCGCTGCCGCAGGCCATCGATCCGATCACGCCCAGGCAGCCGCGCGGCTCGCAGGCGCTTGTCTGGCTGTCGAGCGCGCCGCCGAGCAGCCGAGCCGCCACCTCGCGCGACGTCGGCGCCGACAGCGCCTGCGACATGTAGCCGAGCTTCTCCGTCTCGTAGAGATCGAGCGCGCGGCGGAACAGCGCCTCCTTGTTGCCGAACGCGGCATAGAGGCTCGGACGGCCGATCCCCATCGCCTCGGTTAGATCGGTCAGGCTCGCGCCCTCATAGCCCTTGCTCCAGAACACGCGCAGCGCGGCGGCCAGCGCGGCGTCCGCGTCGAACTCGCGCGGACGGCCTTTGACGGGGGCGTTGGGGCAGGCGAGGGTTTCCATATCGTCCGGTATATAAGACACAGCTGTTGCCGCGTCCATGCCCCCGGCCAGGAGGCAGACCTAGCCGGCGGTGACGATCTGGCCGTCGATCACCCGGACCGGCCAGGGGGTGAGTCGCTGGCCCCGGCAAGGCCCGCCGACGCAGCGGCCGTCCTCGATCGCGAACAGCGCGGAATGCCAGCTGCACGCGATCAGCCCACCGTCGGGCGTCAGATACGCGTCGAGCGTCTGGGCGAGCGGCAGGCCCATGTGCGGGCAGCGGTCGACATAGCCGAACGCGTCGCCGCCGCGCCGGACGACGAAGCCGTGGAACCGGCCCGCGCGCAGTTGCAGCACATAGTTGCGCGCGCCGCCGTCCGCGACCGCGTCCACCGGCCCGAGCGCCACGCCGGCAGGCGTCGCAAAGACGCGCATGTCGCTCATCCGGGCGCGCGACCGTCGGGCAGCATGGCCTTGGCGAAGCCGCGCCAGACCGCGTCGTAATCGAGCTGCATCGTCGGCGCCTCGGCGGCCCAGCGGGTCGGGCGGACGACGTGGCGCGTCTCGAACATGATCGCCATCGTGCCGTCGATCTTGTGCGGCTTGAGGTCGGCGGCGACCGCCTTCCCGTAGCTCGCCTGATCGGGGCCGTGGCCGTTCATCTGGTTGTGCAGGCTCGCGCCGCCGGGCGCGAAGCCGCCCTCCTTGGCGTCGTAGCTCCCCTCGATCAGCCCCATGAACTCGCTCATCACGTTGCGGTGGAACCAGGGCGGCCGGAACGTGCCCTCCGCCACCATCCAGCGGGGCGGGAAGATCACGAAGTCGCAATTGGCGGTGCCGGGCGTGTCGCTGGGCGAGGTCAGCACGGTGAAGATCGACGGGTCGGGATGGTCGAACGACACGGTGTTGATCGTGTTGAAGCGCGTGAGGTCATAGCGGCAGGGCGCGAGGTTGCCGTGCCAGGCAACGACGTCGAACGGCGAATGGTCGAGCGTCGTGGCCCAAAGCCCGCCCTGGAACTTCTGCACGACCTGGCACGGCGCGTCGACATCCTCGAACCAGGCGACCGGCGTCTCGAAATCGCGCGGGTTGGCTAGGCCATTCGCGCCGATCGGCCCCAGGTCCGGCAGCCGGAACAGCGCGCCGTAGTTTTCTAGGACGTATCCCCGCGCGGCACCGTCCGGCAGCGCGACGCGGAAGCGAACTCCGCGCGGGATCAGCGCGATCTGGAGCGGCGCGACGTCGATCCGGCCGAACTCGGTGTCGATCGCCAGGCGCCCCTGTTCGGGGACGATCAGCAGCTCGCCATCGGCGCAGAAGAACGCGCGGTCCATGTCGACGGTGGCGGCGTAGAGGTGGATGCCGACGCCGGTCTGCTCGGCCACATTGCCCGTGCCGCCGTAGCTGACGAGGCCGTTCAGCCAGTCGGTGGGCGTCGCCGGCATCGGCAACGGGTCCCAGCGCAGACGGTTTGGGGAGGGAGCTATTTCGTCGAACGGCGCGGACTTGAGGTGCGGCGCGCCGTCGTAGCGGGTGAAGGCCGGATGGTTGGCGGTGGGGCGCAGGCGATACAGCCACGTCCGCCGGTTCTCGGAGCGCGGCGCGGTGAAGGCGGTGCCGGAGAGCTGCTCGGCGTAAAGGCCGAAAGGCACATGCTGCGGCGAGTTGCGGCCGATGGGGAGCGCGCCGGGGATGGCCTCGGTGGAGACGTGGTTGGCGAAGCCGGGGAGGTAGGTGGTCATCTGCAACTCCTTTCACGTCGGAGCTCGGAAACCGCAATCCTCCCCCGCCAGGGGGAGGTGGCAGCGAAGCTGACGGAGGGGGAGGTAACGATCACGTCTCTTATCCTGTCCTCCCCCTCCGTCACGCCTCCGGCGCGCCACCTCCCCCTGGCGGGGGAGGATTTCTAGAAGTCGGTTCAGGCATCGACCGTGATGACACCCCGCCTGATCTGATCGAGCTCGATGCTCTCGTACAGCGCCTGGAAGTTGCCGTTGCCGAACCCCTCGTTGCCCTTGCGCTGGATGATCTCGAAGAAGATCGGGCCGAACATGTTCTCGGTGAAGATTTGTAATAAAAGCCCTTCCTCGCCGACGTTGCCGTCGATCAGGATGCGGTTGCGGCGCAGGCGATCCAGGTCGTGGCCGTGGCCGGGCACGCGCTTGTCGACGAGCTCGTAATAGGTCTCGATCGTGTCCTGCAATTTCACGCCGCGCGCGCGCAGTTTCTCCACCGTCGCGAAGATGTCGTGCGTGGTCAGGGCCAGATGCTGGATACCCTCGCCGTTATAGTCGCGGATGAACTCCTCGATCTGGCTGTGGTCGTCCTGGCTTTCGTTCAGCGGGATGCGGATCGCGCGGTCGGGCGCGATCATCGCTTGGCTGAACAACCCGGTCGCCTTGCCCTTGATGTCGAAATACTTCTGCTCCTCGAAGCCGAAGATCTGGCCGTAGAACTCGGCCCAGGTCCGCATCTGGCCGCGGCGGACGTTGTGGGTCAGGTGATCGAGCAAGTCGAGGCCGACGTTGTTCGCCGCCTCCGCCTCCGCCGCGCCGGGAACCTGGTGCCAGTCGTCGTAGATCGATCCCGCCGCGCCATGCCGGTCGACGAGGTACAGGATCGATCCGCCGATCCCGGTCAGCGCAGGAATGCCGTCGAGCGCGGCGCCCGCCGGCGCGGGCTTCGCGCCGCTGACGATAGCGGCATCATAGGCGGCGCGCGCGTCCTGCACCCGGAATGCCATCGCGCTCGCCGAGGGGCCATGCGCGGCGCGGAAATCGGCGGCGTGGCCAGTCTGCTCGCGGTTGAGCAGCAGGTTGATCCGGCCCTGCTTGTACCGCGTCACTGCCCGCGTCGGGTGCGTCGAGGCGGCGACGAAGCCGAACTGTTCGAGCTGCGCCGCCATTCGATCGGGATCGGGCGCGGTGAACTCGCAGAACTCGAATCCGTCGAGACCCATCGGGTTGACGTCCATCTCCATCGTCCTGTCCTTCACAAAGAAAGATCCGTCACAACCGGTATCGTTCGTTACCAACGTGATGCTTCCACGGTGCCGTGTCAACGGTTACGGTTCGCCGATGCTCCGGCCGACGCTCCTCCTCGACGAGTTCCTGCCGTTCCGCCTGTCGTTCACCTCCAACCTGGTGAGCGAGTGCGTCGCGCGCACCTATGAGGCGCTGTTCGGGCTGACGATCCCCGAGTGGCGGGTGGTGGCTGTGGTGGCGGAGGCGGGCGGCGTAACGCAGGCGATGATCGGCGCGCGGACGCGGATGGACAAGGTGACCGTCAGCCGCGCCGCCATCGCGCTGGTCGAGCGGAGCCTGGTGGTCCGCACGCGCAACCCGGGCGACGGGCGATCACACCTGCTCGACCTGTCGCCCGCGGGACGCGCCCTCTACGCGCAGGTCGCGCCCAAGGCGCTGGAGCTGGAGCAGCGCATCTTCGCCGAACTGCCCGCCGGCGAGATCGAGCGGTTCGTGGCGACGCTGCGCCGGATCGACGCGATCACGACCGCGCTCGAGACGGAGCGCTAACAATCCCACGCCGCGCCCGCGAGGCTCTGGCGCAGGAACGCGACGAAGGCGGTGACGGCGGGCGGCACGGTCGGCGCGCGGGGGTGGACGGCGTAGATGGCGAGGTCGTCCGGCCCCTCCCAGCCGGGCAGCACCGGCACCAGCGTCCCCGCCGCGAGCGCGTCGCCGACGTCCCACAGCGAGCGCAGCGCGATGCCGACGCCGGTGATCGCCAGCTCGCGCACGACCTCGCTGGAGTTGGTGCGCACATGGCTGCGCCCGTCGATCACCTGCCGCCGCCGTCCGTCGGCGAGCCGCCAGGGCAGTTGGCCGGTCGCGGCGAGCAGGCGATGGGCGGCCAGCGCGGCGATGCTGTCCGGCGCGCCGTGCCGGTCGAGATAGGCGGGGCTGGCGCACAGGATGCGGCGGTTGTTGCCGAGGCGGTGCGCGGTCAGCCCGGCGGGAAGCTCGGACGCGATCCGCACCGCCACGTCGATCCGGCCCGCGACCAGATCGACATAGCCGTCCGACAGGTCGAGCTCGAGTTCGACGCGCGGGCAGGCGTCGAGAAAGGCGTGGAGGCGCGGCACGACGTGCAGCCGCCCGAACGAGGTCGGCGCCGAGACGCGCAACGGCCCGGCGGGCTCGTGGCGATCGCCGGTGATCCTGGCCTCGGCGGCCTCGACCGCGCGCAGGATGGCGACGACGTCCGCGTGGAACCGCTCGCCTGCCGGCGTCAGCGCGAGCCGGCGCGTGGTGCGGTGGATCAGCCGGGCACCGAGCCGCGCCTCCAATCGCGCGAGCCGCTTCGACACCATCGCGGGCGAGATCGACAGCGCGCGCGCCGCCGCCGACAGGCTGCCCGCCTCCACGATCCCGGCGAACAGCGCATAGTCGTCATCCACGATCCGTTCTCCAGAGGCAAAGGTCCTGCGCCATCTTAGCCGCTACCGCGCTGATCGGCGTGGGTCTATCGATCGGCGGATAGACCGGATGGAGAGTGACATGAGCGAGACCTATGTGGACCGGGCGGGGCTGAAGATCGCCGAACCGCTCGCCCGCTTCCTCGAGGAGCGCGCGCTGCCCGGCACGGGGATCGCGGCGGACGCGTTCTGGCGCGGCACGGCTGACATCTACGCGCGGCTCGCGCCCGAGAATGCGCGGCTGCTGGCGATCCGCGACACGCTCCAGGCCCCCATCGACGCGTGGCACGACGCGCGCGCCGGGCAGCCGATCGACCAGGCGGACTATCAGGCGTTCCTGCGCGAGATCGGCTATCTGGTCGACGAGCCCGCGCCGTTCGCGGTCAACCCTGAGAACGTCGATGCGGAGGTCGCGACGATGGCCGGGCCGCAGCTGGTGGTGCCGATCCTCAACGCCCGCTTCCTGCTCAACGCCGCCAACGCGCGCTGGGGCAGCCTGTACGACGCGCTGTACGGGACGGACGCGATTTCTGGGAAGGCGAGGCCGGGCGGCTACGATTCGGAGCGCGGCGAGGCTGTGATCGCCTGGGCCAAGTCGTTCCTCGACCGCGCGGTGCCGTTGGCGAAGGGATCGTGGACAGACTGGGCCGGCGGCGATCCGGTGCTGGCGGACCGCTCGCAGCTCGTGGGACGGGCCGGCGACAACCTGCTGCTGCGCCACAATGGGCTGCACATCGAACTGGTGATCGACGCGACGCATCCGATCGGCCGCGACGACCCGGCGGGCCTTGCGGACGTGGTGCTCGAATCCGCACTGACGACGATCGCCGACCTCGAGGACTCGGTCGCCGCAGTGGACGCGGAGGACAAGGTCGCCGCCTATGCCAACTGGCTCGGGCTGATGAAGGGCGACCTGGAGGCGTCGTTCGACAAGGGTAGCCGGACGATGACGCGACGGCTGGAAGCGGACCGCCGCTACGTCGCGACCGATGGGTCGGAGCTGGTCCTCCCCGGCCGCAGCCTGATGTTCGTCCGCAACGTCGGCCATCTGATGACCACGCCCGCCGTGCTGCTGCCCGACGGCGGCGAGGGGCCCGAGGGCATCCTCGACGCGATCGTCACCAGCCTGATCGCGCTCCACGATATCAAAGGCGCGCGCGCCAACAGCCGCGCGGGCAGCATCTACATCGTCAAGCCCAAGATGCACGGCCCCGACGAGGCCGCGCTAACCAACGACCTGTTCGACGCGGTCGAGGACCTGCTTGCCCTGCCGCGGCACACGATCAAGGTCGGCGTGATGGACGAGGAGCGACGCACGTCGGCCAACCTCGCCGCTTGCATCCACGCGGTGCGCGGGCGGATCGTGTTCATCAACACGGGCTTCCTCGACCGTACCGGCGACGAGATGCACACCTCGATGCGCGCGGGCCCGATGATCCGTAAGGGTGAGATGAAGGGCTCGGGCTGGATCGCGGCGTATGAGGACCGCAACGTCCAGATCGGCCTCGCCTGCGGCCTGGGCGGCAAGGCGCAGATCGGCAAGGGCATGTGGGCGGCGCCCGATCGCATGGCCGACATGCTCGACCAGAAGATCGGCCACCCGCGCAGCGGCGCCAGCACCGCCTGGGTGCCGAGCCCGACCGCCGCGACGCTGCACGCGACGCATTATCACGCGGTCGACGTCTTCGCCCGCCAGGCCGAGCGTCGCGCCGAACCGGTCGCGCCGCTCGACGCATTGCTGAGCGTGCCGGTGGCGCTCGGGCGCAACTGGCGGCCGGACGAGGTGCGCGAGGAGCTGGACAACAACGCGCAGGGCATCCTCGGTTATGTCGTGCGCTGGGTCGATCAGGGCGTCGGCTGTTCCAAGGTGCCCGACATCCACGACGTCGGCCTGATGGAGGACCGCGCGACGCTGCGCATCTCGTCGCAGCACATGGCCAACTGGTTGCTGCACGGCGTCGCGACGCCGGCGGAGGCGGACGATGCGCTGCGCCGGATGGCGGCGAAGGTCGACGCGCAGAATGCAGGTGATCCTCTATATCGATCGATGGCCGGCCACGAGGACGACAGCCTCGCGTTCCAGGCCGCCCGCGCGCTGGTGTTCGATGGCCTGACGCAGCCCAATGGCTATACCGAGCCGCTGCTCCACGCGTTCCGCGCACGAGCGAAGGGGGCCGCCGCCTGATGCCACGCTACGCGATCGACGGACGCGAGCCGCAGGTGCCGGCCGACAGCTGGGTCGCGCCCTCGGCGGACCTCATCGGCGACGTGCGGCTGGGGCACCGGGTCGGCATCTGGTTCGGCGCGGTGATTCGCGGGGACAACACCGCGATCGTGGTGGGGGACGGCACCAACATCCAGGAAGGCGCGATGCTGCACTCCGATCCCGGCGCGCCGCTGACGGTGGGGCAGGGATGCACGGTCGGCCACCACGCGATCCTCCATGGCTGCACGATCGGCGACAATGTGCTCGTCGGCATGGGCGCGACGGTGCTCAACCGCGCGACGATCGGCGAGGACTGCCTGATCGGCGCGGGCGCGCTGGTGACGGAGGGCAAGGCCTTCCCGCCCGGCAGCCTGATCGTCGGCGCCCCCGCCCGGGTCGCTCGCCCGCTGACGCTCGAGGAGATCGCGGGATTGCGGCTATCGGCCGAGCATTACGCCGTCCGGCAACGCGGTTACGCGACGGGGCTCAAGCGCCTGGATTGAGCTGGCCGCCCGGCAGCAGCAGCGACGCGTCGCCGTAGGAATAGAAGCGATAGTCATTCTGAATGGCATGCGCGTAAGCCGCCTGCATCCGGTCGAGTCCCATCAGCGCCGATACCAGCATGAACAATGTCGAGCGCGGCAGGTGGAAGTTGGTCAGCAGGCCGTCGATGCCGCGGAAGCGATAGCCCGGCGTGATGAAGATCGCCGTGTCGCCCTCGAACGGCCGGACCTGGCCGTCCGCGTCGCACGCACTTTCGATAAGGCGCAGCGACGTGGTGCCGACCGCGATCACGCGGCCGCCGGCGGCGCGGACCGCGTTCAGGCGATCGGCGGTGGCGGCATCGATGCGGCCCCATTCGGCGTGCATCTGGTGGTCGGCGGTATCGGTCGCCTTGACCGGCAAGAACGTGCCCGCGCCGACGTGCAGCGTCAGGGTGGCATGCCCGACCCCTGCCGCCGCCAGCGCCGCCATCAGCGCCGGCGTGAAGTGCAGCGCGGCCGTGGGCGCGGCGACGGCGCCCGGCTCGGCGGCGAACATCGTCTGGTAATCGGCGCGGTCGCTCGCGTCGGCGGCGCGGCGGGCGGCGATATAGGGGGGCAGCGGCATGCGGCCGGCGCGCTCCAGCAGCAGCTCGACGGGCTCGTCCCCGGCGAAGGTGAGCGCCCAACTGCCGTCCGCGCCGCGGTTGCCGGCCAGCGCCGACACGCCTGCGCCGAAGTCGATCAGGTCGCCGTCGCGCAACCGGCGGCCGTTGCGCACGAACGCGCGCCAGCGGCGCGGCCCCTCGCGCTTGTGCAGCGTCGCGCCGATCCGCGCGTCTCCGCGCCGGCCCTCGAGCTGCGCCGGGATGACGCGCGTGTCGTTGAACACCAGCAGGTCGCCCGCGCGCAATGCGGCGGGCAGGTCGGCCACAATGCGGTCGTCTGTCGTCGCGCCGTCGAGCACCAACAATCGCGCGGCGTCGCGCGGGACGGCGGGACGCAGCGCGATCCGCTCGGGCGGCAGCACGAAGTCGAACAGGTCAACGTCCATCGCGCGGGATCAGTGCTGGCGCGTCGTCCTGGGCAGTCGCTGGCTGGCGGCCGGCTTCACCGCCGCGGGCTTGGTCGACACAGTCGCATCGTCGGTCGCCGCCGTGGTGCCCGGCAGCGCGGCCGCGCCCGGTGCCGCGGCGAGCGCGCTCGCGGGCAGGTTGGCATAGGGCGGCGGCGTGTCGGCGGCGATATAGGCGTGGACGATCCGCGTCGGGTTCGCCGGCGGCTCGCCGCGCTGGATCTCGTCGACATAGGACATGCCCGACAGGACGCGGCCGAACACCGTGTACTTGCGGTCGAGTTTCAGCGTCGGCTGGAAGACGATGAAGAACTGGCTGTTGGCGCTGTTCTTGTCCTCCGCGCGCGCCGCCGCGACCGCGCCGCGGGCGTGCGGCAGGCTGTTGAACTCAGCCGGCAGATTGGGCATCTGCGAGCCGCCGGTGCCGTCGCCCTTCGGATCGCCGCCTTGGGCCATGAAGCCCTCGATCACGCGGTGGAACGCCAGGCCGTCGTAGAAATGCTGGCGGGTCAGCGCCTTGATCCGGGCGACCATCGTCGGTGCCATGTCCGGGCGCAGCCAGATCGTGACGCGGCCGCCATCCGACAGGTCGAGCAGCCAGATGTTGCTGAGGTCGGTGATCGGCGGCATCGGCGAGGCAGGGACGAGCGGTGCGAGCGCCGGCGTGGGGGTCGCGGCCGGTGTCGGCGTCGCGGCGGGGGTCGCCGCCGGTGCGGGGGCCGCCGGTGCTGGAGCCGTCTGCGCTGGGGCGGTCTGCGCGAGGACCGGCAGTGCGGCGGCGCCCGAGAGCGCGACCAGGGCGGCAACGAAACGCTTCATCATCACGACTTCCACTTGAGCTTCGCCGATCGATACCGACCGCGCCTTCTTTCCACCTGTGGCGGCAATGCGTCGATTATAGGGCGTTTCGTCCGCCACGCCAATCGCGCGGGCCATCGGAGCCGCCGATCGCGTCCGGATCAGCCGCGCGGGCCACGGGCGGCGACCTTGGCCGCCACCTCGTCGCGCACCGCCGGCGGCACGAACGGCGCGATCTCGCCGCCGAACAGCGCGATCTCCTTCACCAGCCGGCTGGCGATCGGCTGCAGGCCCACGTCGGCCATCAGGAAGATCGTCTCGACCTGGTCGTTGATCTGCTGGTTCATGCCGGCCATCTGATACTCGTACTCGAAGTCCGCCACCGCACGCAGGCCGCGCACGATCACGCTGGCGCCCTCGCGGACCGCAAAGTTCATCAGCAGCATGTCGAAACTGGTGACGGCGATGTCGCCGTCGATCTCCGCCACCTCGCGCCGCACGGTCGCCATGCGTTCGTTGAGCGTGAACATCGGCGACTTGGACGGGTTGGTCGTCACCCCCACCACCAGCCGGTCGACCAATTTGGCGCCGCGGCGGATGATGTCCATGTGCCCGAGCGTCAGCGGGTCGAAGGTGCCCGGGTACACACCAATCCGCGCGCCGTGCGTACTCAGCGGTCCCGCTCCAGCGTATAGCGCGCGATCTCGCGCAGCATGTCGGCTTCCGCCCCGTAGCTCTTGAGGTGCTCGATCGCCTGGTCGACGAGGATCCGCGATTGCTCGCGCGCCCGATCCGGGCCCAGCAGCGACAGGAACGTCTCCTTGCCCGCGCCCTCGTCCTTGCGCAGCGCCTTGCCGACCGCCGCCTCGTCGCCCTCCGCGTCGAGCAGGTCGTCCGCGATCTGGAACGCGAGGCCGACGTCGCGGGCATAGCCGCGCAGGTGCGTGCGCCCCTCCGCCGGCAGGCGTCCCAGGATCGCGCCCGCCTCCACCGCCGCCGCGATCAGCGCGCCCGTCTTCATCGCCTGCAACCGCGTGACCGTCGGCAGGTCGAAGCTCGCCTTCTCCGCTTCCAGGTCCATCGCCTGGCCGCCCGCCATGCCCGACGGGCCGGCCGCGCGGGCGAGGTCGAACACCAGCTCGGCGCGCACGAACGGATCGGGGTGGGTGGCGGGATCGGCGAGGATCTCGAACGCCAGCGCATGGAGGCAGTCACCCGCCAGGATCGCGGTCGCCTCGTCATAGGCCTTGTGGACGGTGGGCTTGCCACGCCGCATGTCGTCGTCGTCCATCGCCGGCAGGTCGTCGTGGATCAGCGAATAGACATGGACCGACTCGACCGCCACCGCGGCGCGCGCCGCGCTCTCATGGGCGACGTTGAACATCCGTGCGGTGGCGCACACCAGCAGCGGACGCAGCCGCTTGCCGCCGCCGATCGCGGCATGACGCATCGCGCGGTACAGGTCGGCGCGCGGATCGTCCGGGATCGCGAGGAACCGGTCGAACAGCCGGTCGACCTCCTCCGACACCTCCGCCATCGCGGCATGGAGCGACGACGGGGCGAGCGTCACGTCGCTCACGCCGCCGAAGAGGATTGGGCCGCGAACGGCTGAAGGCCCGCCGGGCGGCCCTCGGCATCCAGGCGGATCGCCTCGATCCGTGCCTGGGCCGCGTCGAGGCGCTCGGCGCAGCGGCGGCGCAGATGGTTGCCGCGCTCGAACAGATCGATCGATTCCTGGAGTGAGGCATCGCCGCTCTCGAGCCGGGAGACGATCCGTTCGAGTTCCTTGAGGGCGTCCTCGAACGATAGCGCGTCGACGGCGGGGTCCATGGCCGCGCTATGCGGCAGGTGGGCGAGGGGGGTCAAGACGGCGCCCGCGAACGGTCGGACCGCATTAACCCACGTTGCCCGGCACGGCGTCCGGGCGTCGCCGCAGCCACCGCGGCCGCGCGCTGCCCGACTGGAGCACGCCGCGCCGGAACGCCCGGGCGCCGACCCCGATCGCGATGGCGACCCACAACGCCTCCCACGCGAGCGCGGCGACGTGCGGCCAGAGCTGCGGCTCGCCCGCCGCACGGCCCGCCATCGCCGAGGGCGACGACAGCGGGAACAGATCCGCCGCCAGCGCGAGGCCGGTGCCGGGGTGGGAGGCGGCGGCGGTGGACAGGCCGAAGACGCCGATCTGCAGGATCGTGATCGGCAGCGACAGGAGCTGCACCTCGCGTGTCGAGGTCGCCTGCGCGCCGATGCCGAGGTACACCGCACCCATCAGCATATAGGCCATCGTGAAATAGGCGAAGAACAGCAGCGGGAACGCCGCCCCGGTCGCGGGTCGCAGCTCCGCCAGCCCCTGCGCCAGCGCGGGCGGCATCAGCGAGCCGATCCCGGCGATCATCGCGCCCCAGAAGGCGACGAAGACGAGCGCGATGCCGAACATGCCGATCAGCTTGCCGAAGAACACCGCCTCCAGCGGCACCGCCGCCGCGAGGATCTCGATCACCTTGTTGTTGCGCTCCTCCGTCATGCTGCCGATCACCGGGCTCGAGAGCAGCAGCGTCAGCAGGAAGACGCCGAACACCGCGAAGAACGCTGATCCGTTCCGGCCGCGCGCGGTCGGATGCGGCGCGGCAAGCGTGATGCGGACGGCCTCCGCCGGAGGGCCGAGCGCCTGCGCCGAGCGCGTCGCGCCGGCAAGCGTCGCCAGCCAGTCGGCGGAACGGCCCGCCGCGGGCGCGACCAGGATGTGCGGGTGGTCGAGCGGGCCGAACATCACCGCGGTCGCGTCGAACTTGGTGCTGGCGAAGGCGGCACGCGCCTGGGCAAGCGCGTCGCCTGACGGGTGCAGGGTGGTGAGCGGCGGCGGCGCGTCGTCCGGATCGCGGAACATGCCGCGCAGCCGGCCGTCGGCCTCCGCGATCGGTCGCGCCAGCGTGTCGGGCACGATCGCCACCACCCGGCTGCGCGCCGCCCCGCCGACCGCACCCGCGGCGCCCAGCCCGCCCAGCGCGCCGAACGATCCCATCAGCACGGGCGCGAACAGGAACAGCAGGAAGAACGGCGTCAGCACCGTCGCGGTGAAGTCCCGCCGCGCGATCGTCAGCGCCTGACGGAGGGTGCGGCGCGCGGAGCCGGTGGCGGCGGTCACAGCGGCTCTCCCGTCGTGGATTGTTCGCCGACGATGCGCACGAACGCGTCGTGCAGCCCGGGCCGCTCGATCGACAGGCCGGCGATGCCCGGGCTCGCCGCGCCCGTCAGCCGCGCCAGCAGCGGCTCGATCCCGTCATCGGGCAGCGGGAAGCGCCATGCACCGCCGACCTCGTGCGCGCCGGCGGGCAGCAGCGCGGCGAGCCCGGCGCCGTCGCGGCGCGGGCGCCAGCTCACCTGCATCGGCAGCGTGCCGCGCGCCTCGTCCACCGTGCCCTCGAACCGGCGGCGCCCGCCCGCGATGATCGCGAGCCGGTCGCACAGTCGCTCGGCGTGGGACATGATGTGGGTGGAGAAGATGACGGTCGCGCCCCGGTCGCGCTCGGCGAGGATCAGCGCCTCCAGCCGTTCCTGGTTGACGGGATCGAGCCCCGAGAACGGCTCGTCCAGCACCAGCAAGTCGGGGCCGTGCACCACCGATCCCAGCAGCTGGACGATCTGCGCCATGCCCTTGGACAGCTTGCGGATCTTGGTGTCGCCCGCCTGGCCGAGGCCGGCGCGCTCCAGCAGCGGCCCCGCGCGCCTGCGCCCTTCCGCCCAGGGCAGCCCGCGCAGCGCGCCCATGAAGGCGATCGCCTCGCGCGCCTTCATCGCGGGGTACAGCCCGCGCTCCTCGGGCAGATAGCCGACGCGGTCGCTCGCCTCGCGCGGCACGTCGGTGCCCAGCAGCATGCGGTGGCCCGCGTCCGGCTCGATGATGCCGAGCAGCATGCGCAGCGTCGTCGTCTTGCCCGCGCCATTGGGGCCGAGCACGCCATAGATGCTGCCGGCGGGCACCGCGATGTCGACGCCGTCGACCACGCGCCGGTTGCCGAAGCGCTTGACGAGGCCGGTGGCGGCAAGGGCGAAACTGGATTGCACGAGATCATCCCTCCAACCGTTCACCCTGAGCTTGTCGAAGGGCTGCCTTGTCTTCGCGAGGAAGGGCAGGGCTTCGACAAGCTCAGCCTGAACGGAGTAGGGGACAGTATCACTCCCCCAAGTGGTTGGTAGCTGGCGCGGATGCCCGAACACAAGCTGGAAGCGCGGATCAGGGCAAAGGCGGCGGAACTCGGCTTCGCGGCCTGCGGCATCGCGCGCGCCGACGCGGCGCCGCGCGCCGGCGAGCGGCTGCGCGAATGGCTGGCGGAGGGGCGGCACGGCGGCATGATCTGGATGGAGGAGCGCGCGCACCACCGGTCAAGCCCGCGCGACCTGTGGCCGGCGGTGCGCAGCGTGATCGCGCTCGGCATGAGCTACGCGCCCGCCGCCGACCCGCTGGCGCTGGCGGGCGAAGGCGGGGTGGGGCGCATCTCCGTCTATGCGCAGGGCGGCGACTATCACGACGTGGTGAAGCGCCAGCTCAAGGCGATGGGGCGGTGGCTGGCGCAGGAGGCCGGCTGCGACCTGCCATTTGACCTCAAGGTGTTCGTCGACACCGCGCCCGTCATGGAGAAGCCGCTGGCAGAGGCGGCGGGGCTCGGCTGGCAGGGCAAGCACACCAACCTCGTCAGCCGCAGCGAGGGGAGTTGGCTGTTCCTGGGCGCGATCTACACGACGCTCGACCTGGAGGGGGACGCGCCGGGGCGGGACCTGTGCGGATCGTGCGACCGGTGCCAGCGCGCCTGCCCGACGGCGGCGTTCCCGGCGCCGTACCAACTGGATGCGCGGCGGTGCATCTCGTACCTGACGATCGAGCATCGCGGGCCCATCCCGGTCGAGTTCCGGGCGGCGATCGGCAACCGCATCTATGGCTGCGACGACTGCCTGGCGGTGTGCCCATGGAACCGCTTCGCGCAGGCCGCCGCCGCCAACCGCGCCTTCGCGCCCCGCGCGGAGCTGGCGGCGCCGGAGCTCGCCGACCTGCTGGCGCTGGACGACGCAGGCTTCCGGCAGGTGTTCGCAGGTTCGCCGATCAAGCGGATCGGGCGGGATCGTATGGTGCGCAACGCGGCGGTCGCGGCTGGCAATAGCGGGGAGCCGGCGCTGGCGGGGCCGGTCGCGCGACTGCTGGACGACCCGGCGCCGGAGGTGCGCGGGGCGGCGGTGTGGGCGCTGGGCCGGCTCGATCGGGCGCGTTGGGCTGTGGAGCAGGAGGGGCGAATGGCGGGGGAGGATGATGTGGAGGTGCGGGTCGAATGGGTGGGGTAACCCCGCGCGGCAGGGTGGCGGCGGAAAAGTAGGTAACAGTACTTCGCACCAAAACGCGGTTTTGCGATCCGCGGTCATTACCAACTCCGTTCGTCCCGAGCGCAGTCGAGGGACAAGAAACCTGACCTATCCATGGTGTCTCGACTTCGCTCGACACGAACGGTTGGTTGGGGTGGGGTGGACGGGCTGGGACGCGATCATGCGTCCGTGCCGTCGAGCCGACGGCCTGTGCAGCAAGGGGCGGACGGTAGAAAAGAGCAGCTCTCCCGCTCTCACGACCTATCCAACATCGCAAGCGGGAGAGTCGGGAGCGTCGCCTAACCGACTTTAGGGGAGTGCAGACCGGCCGCTTTAAGCGTGAAGACTGGAAAGCTGACATCAATCTGGTAGCTTGCGCCATGCCCGCTGCAACACATCTCGCTTGGCTGGCGTTATTAGCCATAGCGGTCGCTCCAAAGGCAACTGCCCCTACACAGATTGAGACAACCTATCAGGCGAGTAAGTGTGGAGGCTCGCCACCGAACTGGCAGCGACAGGGAAGCGAATTCGGAGAACTACTAGAGCATGACCTAATAGAAATCCACCACCACGATATTTTGTGGAACGGTGGAAAGATACCAAATAAGACCCTTGCTCGCAATCTTTACTCAGTACGACATATGTTTTTAATGCCGGGTACGATTTTGATCGTCGCCCCTACCGCTCTCTGTTCTGCCGTCGAGTCAGTACGAAGAGCGGTAAATCTCGGCTCAACTTGCGGGCCCCACCACGCTTGCGTGGAATACACCAGCGCCGAGTGGAAGAAAAACGAGCCTCCTCCGCCCCCTCGCTTGAATAGCAGGTTTCGGTAAGCGGCCACCCGAAGCGAACAGCCCAAAGTGGGCGTTTCTCCCCTGGCGGGGGAGGATTGGGATGGCCACGATGGCCGACTTCCACCCTACCGCGCCGCCCCCCTCCTCGTCAGCGCCGCGACGCAGCTTGCGCGGTCGATCGGGCTGCCGTCGGGTTCGCGGGCGTCGAGGTAGGTGACGGTGGGGTCGGCCGCCCGGTCCTTCGGGCCCTTGGGGTATAGATACGCGTCCAGCACGCAGATCGGTCCGGAGAATTGCAACCGACGCGCGGTGCCTTCGCGCACGTCCGCGTCCGGCTCGCCGAACAGCTGCGTCAGGCCGGCGGCGTTCTGGCCGATCACGCGCTCCAGCCCGGTGCTGGCATAGGGGATCGGGATGCGCGCCGCGCGCTGCGGGCCGGGGCCGGTCGGGACGGTCGCGCACCCCGCGAGCGCCACGGTGCCGGCCAGCATCGCCGCCAGCCGCAGGTCTGCGCGTCGCGATCGGCGTTCTTGCAGTCTCGTCGGCATCGCGCGTCCCCTCTGCCCGATCGTGTGGCGTCGCGTGCGCGGCCCGGCAAGTCGGGCGGGCGCACCGGCGGGGCGGCTGGGCTTGTCCTCCCCGGCTCCGTTCGTCCCGAGCGACGTCGAGGGACTGCCTCACCTCAAGAAGAAGGGCAGTGCTTCGACAAGCTCAGCATGAACGGGGTGGAGGAGGCGGATCACGCTTTCATCCCAGACGACGCGGCGCGACGTTGCGCGGGTGGCGGGGCGGCTATAGTCGCAGGGTCGACCGCCGCGCCTTCGCGGCTCAGGAGACCAGCCGCATGTCCCAGCCTAGCTACGACGTCGTCGCCATCGGCAACGCGATCGTCGACGTCCTGTCCCAGGCCGACGACGGCTTCATCGCGCAGGAGGGCATGGCCAAGGGATCGATGCAGTTGATGTTCTCGCCCGCCGAGGCGGACGCGCTCTACGCCAAGATGGGCCCGGGCACCGAGGCGTCGGGCGGGTCGGCGGCCAACACCGTCGCCGCGATCGCGGCGCTGGGCGGGCGCACGGCTTTCGTCGGCCAGGTGGCGGACGACCAATTGGGGGAGGTGTTCGCGCACGACATCCGCGCCGCCGGCGTCTCGTTCGCGACCCCCGCGCGGCCCGGCGAGCCGACCACCGCGCGCTGCCTGATCTTCGTGACGCCCGATGGCCAGCGGACGATGAACACCTTCCTGGGCGCGTCGCAGTTCCTGCCGGAGGCGGCGCTCGACCGCGCGCTGATCGCCGACGCCGCGATCCTGTACCTCGAAGGCTATCTGTGGGACCCCGAAGAGCCGCGCGCCGCGATGCGCGCCGCCATCGAAGTGGCGCGCAAGGCGGGGCGCAAGGTCGCGTTCACCCTGTCCGACACCTTCTGCATCAGCCGCCACGGCGACGATTTCCGCAAGCTGATCGCCGACGGCCTGATCGACATCCTGTTCGCCAACGAGGCCGAGCTGGTAGCGCTGGCGGAGGTCGACGATTTCGACGCGGGCGTGGCGAAGATGGCCGGCCAGGTGCCGCTGCTGGTCGTCACGCGCGGGCAGGCCGGGGCAACCGCGGTGCAGGCCGGGCGGACCGTCAGCGTCGGCGCTGAGCCGGTGGAGCAGGTGGTGGACACAACCGGCGCGGGCGACCTGTTCGCGGCCGGCTTCCTGCGCGGGCAGGCGCAGGGCTGGGGGCTGGAGAAGTCGCTGAAACTGGGCGCGGTGTGCGCGGCGGAGATCATCTCGCACTACGGCGCCCGCCCACAGGTCGACATGCAGGCACTGGTCGCCGCTAAGCTGGGGTGAACAAACGCCGCCCGCCCGCCGCCCATCCGTCACCCCAGCGAACGCTGGGGTCGCTGCGAGGAGGGCACGGTCCCCTCTCGCGGAGAGATGCCAGCCTGCGCTGGCATGACGGATCAACCGCCGCGCGCCTACTCCGCGGCGTGTGCGGTATCGAACGCCGGGTTGTCGTCTAGGTCGTTGACGCCGCGCCCGACGTTGCTGCGGCTGCGGCTGTAGCCGAAGTAGATCGCGAGCCCGATCGCGCCCCAGCCGAACAGGACCATCTGCGCCACGAACGGCAGGTACAGGTACAGGCCGACGCAGCCGATGATGGCGAGCGGCGCGACCACCCAGACGAACGGCGTGCGGAACGGGCGGTTGCGCGTCGGGTCCGTCCGCCGCAGCACCATCACCGACACCGCGACCATGGCGAAGGCGAACAGCGTGCCCGAGTTGGAGTAATCCGCGAGCTTGCCGACCGGCAGGAACGCCGCGGCGAGCGTCACGACGATGCCGGTGAAGGCGGTGACGACATGCGGCGTCTTGAAGCGCGGGTGGACGCTGGCGAGCTTCGCCGGCAGCAGGCCGTCGCGGGCCATCACGAAGAAGACGCGGGTCTGGCCGAACATCATCATCAGCACGACCGACGGCAAGGCGATGAACGCGGCCAAGCCCATCAGATTGCCGATCCGGGCCCAGCCGACGACGCGCAGCACATGCGCCAGTGCCTCATGGCTGCACACCAGCGGCTCGGTCGCGCCGCCAGCGACGATCTGCGCGCAGCGGGCGGCGAGCTCGGGCGAGCCGGGCGGCAGGGCCTCGCCACCCAGGCCGAACACCGGCTGCGCGCCGATCGCGCCGATCGCGCCCGCCGACACCAGCAGGTAGAAGACGGTGCATATCAGCAATGACCCGATCAGCCCGATGGGCACGTTGCGCTGCGGGTTCTTGGTCTCCTCCGCCGCGGTCGAAACCGCGTCGAAGCCGACATAGGCGAAGAAGATCGACGATGCGGCGCCGACTACGCCGATCGTTCCCCAGCCGTTGGGCAGGAACGGCGTGAACTCCGTCGCCTTGATCGCTGGGACGGTGAGCGCGATGAAGAGCGTGAGCGCCGCGACCTTCACCGCGACGAGGATCGCGTTCACCCGCGCGCTCTCGGTCGTGCCCAGGATCAGCAGGCCGGTGACGAGCGCCGAGATCACCACGGCGGGCAGGTTGACGATCCCGCCCTCGTTCGGCCCGACCGCCAGCGCCTGCGGGATCACGACGCCGAACGTGTTCTTCATGAAGCCGACGAAATATCCCGACCATCCGACCGCAACCGCGCTCGCGCCTACCGCATATTCGAGGATCAGCGCCCAGCCCACCATCCAGGCCAGCAGCTCGCCCATCACCGCATAGGTATAGGTGTAGGCGGAGCCCGCGACCGGCACCATCGAGGCGAGCTCGGAGTAGCACAGCGCCGCAACCGCGCAGACGAAGCCCGCGATGACGAACGAAAGCATCATGCCCGGCCCGGCCTTTTGCGCCGCCTCGCTGGTCAGCACGAAGATGCCGGTGCCTATCACCGCGCCGACGCCCAGCATGGTAAGCTGAAAGGCGCCAAGCGAGCGTTCCAGGCCCTTCTTCTCGGCGGTGGCCAGGATCGCGTCGAGGGACTTCACGCGGTCGAAAATCATCAACGTCTCCCGGGCGGGCGACCGTCGCGCCCCTGATTTGCCGAGCCTAGCCGCAAAACGGGGCCGCGCAATCCCTTACCGCCCCTCCGCCTGCGTCGCGGCATCGTCGCTGCCCGCCAGCATCGGCCCGAGCGGGCGGCCGGCGAACAGGTGGACGTGGAAATGCGGCACTTCCTGCCCGCCATGCGCGCCGACGTTGGCGAGCAGGCGATAGCCCGGCGCGACCAGCCCCGCGGCCCGCGCGACCGCGCCGACCGCGCGCACGAAGCCCGCGATCTCCGCGTCGCTCGCGCGGGCGGAGAAATCGTCCCACGACACATAGGCGCCGCGCGGGATCACCAGCACATGCGTCGGCGCCTGGGGCGCGATGTCGCGGAAGGCGACGGCATGCTCGTCCTCATACACCCGCGTGGCCGGGATTTCGCCGCGCAGCAGCCGCGCGAAGATGTTGGCGTCGTCATAGGGCAGGGTGGCGTCGATCGGCATGGGCGATGTCTTAACGCCTCCACGCCATCATGCGAGCGGCAAGTGAGCCGGCGTTGGAGCGCGCGTCGTCGCGACCTCTCGCCGGACCGGAGGAAGCGAGGAATGCGACGATGCTGGGGTTGACCATATCCGCGATCCTGATGTGGATGCCGCCACCACCACCGCCGCCCGCCGACGCGTGGGCCGCTGCGGTGGCGCTCTGGAACGAGCATCCCGTTCCGCCGGAGGAGAAGCGGTTCGCCATCAACTCCGCAGTGAGCATCGCTGCCAGCCGGGCGGCGGGCGCCGCGTTCCTGAAGCCGAATGCCCATCATGGCATGCGGGCGATCAGGATGTTCTCCGACGCGTCCACGGCGTTGCAGCCGCTGATCGCTCGCCAGGTCCCTACGGACCAGTCCGGGCTCGACGCCGAGGTCGCCCGGTGCGCGACGATGAGCCTAGCCTATTCCTTCAGCGTGAGCGATCTGGCGGAGATTGGCCGGTTCGCGGCGACGCCGGTGGGTGCCCGCTTCTGGCACCATTATGTAGGCTTCGACCCCAACCTGGAGCTATGCTACCGTAACGTATTGAAGTTGCGCGCGAGCGACGCCGACCTGCGGGCCGTCGGCATCGATCCGTCCCGAGTTGATCCCGGCCAGCGGTGACGCGGCGGCCGGTTCAGCGCGCGGCCTTCTCTTCAAGTCCCGACAGCCCCTCGCGCCGGGCAAGTTCCGTGCGGACGTCGTCGAGCGACAGGCAGGCGTCGGCCAGCAGGACGAGCAGGTGGAACACGAGGTCCGCCGCCTCGGGCACGATCGCGGCTGGGTCGGCGCCCAGCGCGGCGATCACCGTCTCCACCGCTTCCTCGCCGACCTTCTGCGCGATGGCGGCGCGGCCGCGGGCGGTCAGCCGGGCGACGTAGGACGCATCCGGATCGCCGGCGCGACGCTCGCGGATCGTGGCTTCGAGGCGGTCGAGGAGGTCTGCCATGCGCTTCGGGTGACGCGGGCGGTGGCCGGCGTCAATCCCGGCTACGTCGGCCCGGAGTGCGCCCGTCCGGACGATCGCGGAACCGGGTGCGCAAGCGGCGGCGGACGAACCACACCGCCAGCACCGCCAGCAGGAACAGCGCGGCGTCCGACGCTTCCGGTCCGGTCCGCACCCGGGCAACGCCCGTATGCCCGGATGCGACGGCTAGGAGGAACGGGATCATTTCCGCTTCATGCGGCAGAGCGATGGAGAAAGCGTTTCGCGGGGCCAAAAAAAGGGCCAGCCCGAAGGCTGGCCCGCCGCATCAACGGCCGTTGTAGTGACGGTGGTGATGATGGTGATGACGGTGGTGGAAAAGGCTCGCATCGGCCGGCGCGGCGACCGCCACCAGGGTTCCGACAAGGCTGGCCGCCAGGATCGCTGAACGCAACTTCATAAGTCTCTCCATTCGCGCGGCTTTCGCGCGGAGACCTCGATAGGCCTGCCCCGAGCCTTGGTCCAGCGGCGCGATCAGGCTTTGGCGATGGCGACGGAGCGCACCGGAACGCCGGCGGCGGCGAGCGCGGCGTGCGCGTCGGCGACGCTCGCCTCGCCGAAGTGGAAGATCGACGCGGCGAGCACGGCGGAGGCATGGCCCTGGACGATGCCGGCGACCAGATCGTCGAGCGTGCCGACGCCGCCCGACGCGACCACCGGCACGGACACCCGATCGGCGATCGTGCGGACCAGGTCGAGGTCATAGCCGCCGCGCGTGCCGTCGCGATCCATCGAGGTGACGAGCAGCTCGCCCGCGCCGAGCTTCGCCAGTCGGATGGCGTGCGCGACCGCGTCGATCCCGGTCGCGCGGCGGCCGCCGTGGGTGAATACCTCCCAACCGCCGAGATCGCCGGCGCCGGTGCGCCGCGCGTCCACCGAGGCGACGCAGCACTGGCTGCCGAACCGCTCGGCGATGTCGCTCACCAGCTCGGGTCGCGCGACCGCGGCGGAGTTGACCGCCACCTTGTCCGCGCCCGCCAGCAGCAGCGCGCGCGCGTCGTCGGCGGATCGCACGCCGCCGCCGACGGTCAGCGGCATGAAGCAGACGGCGGCGGTGCGGCGCACCACGTCGAGCAACGTGCCGCGCCCTTCGTGGCTGGCAGAGATGTCGAGGAAGCACAGTTCGTCCGCGCCCGCCGCGTCATAGGCGCGCGCCTGCTCGACCGGATCGCCCGCGTCGCGCAGCGAGACGAAGTTGACGCCCTTGACGACGCGGCCGTTGGCCACGTCGAGACAGGGGATGACGCGAGCGCGGACGGTCACCGGAGATTGCCGTTCGTGTCGAGCGTAGTCGAGACACCTGTCCGACCGTCGGCTGTTTCTCGACTTCGCTCGAAACGAACGGATTGGGGAGGACTATCGTCGCTCATCCCGCCGCCTCCACGGCCAGCGCCGCCGCCAGGTCGAGCCGCCCGTCGTACAGCGCCCGGCCCGTAATCACGCCCTCCACCCCATCCTTGGCGTATAGCGACAGCATCCGGATATCGCCGATGCCCTTCACCCCTCCGCTCGCGATCACCGGGATCGACACGGCGCGCGCGAGGTCGACCGTCGCCTCGACGTTGCAGCCTTTGAGGAGCCCGTCGCGACCGACGTCGGTGAACAACAGGCTCGCGACGCCCGCGTCCTCGAACCGGCGCGCCATGTCGACCACCGGCACGTCGGACACCGACGCCCAGCCGCGCGTCGCGACCAGACCGCCGCGCGCGTCCACCGCGACGACGATGCCGCCGGGATGCTCGGCGGCCATCGCGCGGACGAAGTCGGGCTGCTCCAGCGCGGCGGTGCCGATGACGAGCCGCGAGACGCCGAGCGCGAACCACCGCTCCACCGCGGCGGCGTCGCGGATGCCGCCGCCGAGCTGGACATGGCCGGGGAAGCGTTCGAGGATCGCCGCCACCGCGCCCCCGTTGCGGCTCTCGCCCGCGAACGCACCGTCGAGGTCGACGACGTGGAGGTGCCCCGCCCCCGCATCGGCGAACGCCGCGGCCTGCGCGCCCGGATCGTCGCCATAGACGGTGGCGCGATCCATGTCCCCCTCGGCCAGCCGTACGACATGGCCGCCCTTGAGGTCGATGGCGGGGAAAACGATGAACATTCTAATCCTCCCCGAGCTTGCTCGGGGAGGGGGACCGTCCGCAGGACGGTGGAGGGGCATAGCCCAAGACTCCACGCCTGCGGCTTTGCCCCTCCACCAGCTTCGCTGGTCCCCCTCCCCGAGCGAGCTCGGGGAGGATTAGGAAGTGGGTCACGGTCGCCATGCGAGGAATCTTTCCAGCACTGCCAGGCCGTAGCGCTGGCTCTTCTCCGGATGGAACTGAACGCCGACGAGGTTGTCGCGGCCGATCGCGGCGGTGACGGGGCCGGCGTGGTCGGTGGTGGCCAGCACCTGCTCGGCCCCCGCCGCTGCAGGTTCGAACGCGTAGCTGTGGAGGAAATACGCCTCGCCCGGCTCGATCAGCGGGTGCGGCGCGGCGGGTACGACGTCGTTCCAACCCATGTGCGGCACCTTCGCCGCCGGATCGGCGGGCGCGAGACGGCGCACGCGACCGGGCACCCAGCCGAGCCCGCGATGCTCACCCATCTCATCGCCCGTGTCCGCCATCAACTGCATGCCGACGCAGATGCCGAGGAACGGCACGCCGCGCTCCAGCACCGCCGCGCCCAGCGCCGCCTCCAGCCCCGGCACGCCGCGCAGGTTCGCGGCGCACCGGCCGAACGCGCCGACGCCCGGCAGCACGATCCGCTCCGCGCGCGCGATCGTGTCGGGATCCGCGGTGACGAGCAGATCCTCGCACCCCGCGGCGCGCAGCGCGTTCTCGACGGAGTGGAGGTTGCCGGACTCGATATCGATGAGCGCGAGCGTCACAGGCCTAGAGCACGCCCTTGGTGGACGGCACCGCGTCCGCCTTGCGCGGGTCGATCTCCACCGCTCGGCGCAGCGCGCGGGCGAGGCCCTTGTAGGCGCTCTCGACGATGTGGTGATTGTTGGCGCCGTACAGCGTCTCGACGTGCAGCGTGATCCCCGCGGCCTGCGCGAACGAGTGGAACCAGTGTTCGAACAATTCGGTATCGATGTTGCCCAGCCGCGCGATCGTGAACTGCGTCTTCCACACCAGCCACGGCCGCCCGGAGATGTCGAGCGCCACGCGCGTCAGCGTCTCGTCCATCGGCGACAGCGCGTCGCCATAGCGGCGGATGCCGCGCTTGTCGCCGAGCGCGTCGCTAAGCGCTGCGCCGATCGCGAGCGCGGAATCCTCCACCGTGTGATGCTCGTCGATGTGCAAATCGCCCGCGATCGCGACGTCCATGTCGAT
Organism: uncultured Sphingomonas sp.; assembly: GCF_964237335.1. Taxonomy (NCBI): domain Bacteria; kingdom Pseudomonadati; phylum Pseudomonadota; class Alphaproteobacteria; order Sphingomonadales; family Sphingomonadaceae; genus Sphingomonas; species uncultured Sphingomonas sp. The sequence goes on along the minus strand of NZ_CAXSHM010000001.1, from coordinate 137,973 downwards.
CAGCGAATGGCGCGACAGCTGCTCCAGCATATGGTCGAGAAAGCCGATGCCGGTCGCGATCCGATAGTGGCCGGTGCCGTCGAGATCGAGCGTGACGTCGATCCGCGTCTCGGCGGTGTGGCGGGAAAGGGTGGCGGTGCGCATCGTGCGCTGTCCATAACGCACGCACGTTTCCGCGCAATCTTGCGCGCGAATCTTGACCGGCCGCCATCAGGCTCTACCCAAGGGGCATGACCGACGGCATGCCCGACAGCCTGATTCCCTATGACGAGATCGTGCAGGAGGCGCTGCGCGCCGTCGTGGGCCGCGTTCTCAGCACGGTGGTGCAGGGCGGCAGCACGCTGCCCGGCGAGCATCATTTCTACATCACCTTCAGGACGCGCGCCCCTGGCGTCGACGTGCCGCAGCGGCTGATCGAGCGGTTCCCGGACGAGATGACGATCGTGCTCCAGAACCGGTTCTGGGACCTGGTGGTGACGGACGAGCGCTTCTCGGTGGGGTTGAGCTTCGGTCAGGTGCCGTCGAAGCTCGTCGTGCCCTATTCCGCGATCACCGGCTTCCACGATCCGGCGGTGAACTTCGAGCTGCGGTTCCAGGCGCAGGAGGGCCCGGACGACGGCCCGGGCGGCCACGACGACGCCGAGAACGACGGGCCGCCGGCGGCGGTACCGGTCGAGGACGGGTCCAACGTCGTCGCGGTGGATTTCAAACGCAAAAAATAAGCTTTCGGCAATTGGGTCCGTCACCCCGGACTTGTTCCGGGGTCCAGCGTTCCGCATAGGCCACCGTCGATGGGCTTGTGGCACCCTGGATGCCGGAACAAGTCCGGCATGACGGAGGCAAGTTTGACCGACACCCGCACCGAAACTGACTCGATCGGCGCCATCGAGGTGCCCGCCGCTGCCTATTGGGGCGCGCAGACGCAGCGGTCGATCGAGAACTTCCCCTTTGGAGAACGCGAGCGGATGCCGATCGGGATCGTCCATGCGCAGGCGATCGTGAAGCAGGCGGCGGCGCGGGTGAACGCGAAACATGGCCTGGACGCCACCGTCGTCGCCGCGATCGAGGATGCGGCGCAGGCGATCGTGTCGGGCAGCCTCGACGATCAGTTCCCGCTGGTCATCTGGCAGACCGGATCGGGCACGCAGACCAACATGAACGTCAACGAGGTGATCGCGGGCTATGCCAACGACAAGCTCGCGGGCACGCGCGGCGGCAAGAAGCCGGTGCATCCCAACGACCACGTCAACATGAGCCAGTCGTCCAACGACAGCTTTCCGACCGCGCTGCACGTCGCGACCGTGCTCGCGACGCGCGACGCGCTGATCCCGGCGCTCGACCGGCTGACGGCTTCGCTGACCCGGAAGGTCGAGGCCTGGAGCCACATCGTCAAGATCGGCCGCACGCACACGCAGGACGCGACGCCGCTGACGCTTGGCCAGGAGTTTTCCGGCTATGCGGCGCAGCTGGTGAGCTGCCGTGCGCGGATCGAGGGCGCGCTGGGCGGCAACATCCGCAAGCTCGCGATCGGCGGCACCGCGGTCGGCACCGGCCTCAACGCGCCCGCGGGCTGGGCCGAGGACATGACGGCCGCGATCGGCGACATCGCCGGCACCCCGTTCGAGAGCGCGCCCAACAAGTTCGAGCAGCTCGCGGCCAAGGACGGGCTGGTGTTCTTCTCAGGCGCGCTCAACACGTTGGCGGTGGCGCTCAACAAGATCGCCAACGACATCCGCCTGCTGGGCTCGGGGCCGCGCTCGGGGCTCGGCGAGCTGTCCCTGCCCGCGAACGAGCCGGGCAGCTCGATCATGCCGGGCAAGGTTAACCCCACGCAGTGCGAATCGCTGACGATGGTCGCCGCGCAGGTGATGGGCAACAACCAGGCCGTGACGATCGGCGGCATGCAGGGGCATTTCGAGCTCAACGTGTTCATGCCGCTGATCGGCGCGAACGTGCTGCGCTCGATCCACCTGCTGAGCGTCGGCATGACGAGCTTCGCGGAGCGGTGCGTCGACGGCATCGAGGCGAACGAGCGGCAGATCGCGGACCTCGTCGGCCGCTCGCTGATGCTGGTGACCGCGCTCGCGCCCGAGATCGGCTATGACGCGTCCGCCAAGATCGCCAAATACGCGCATGAGAAGGGCCTGACACTGAAGGAGGCGGGGCTGGAGCTGGGCCTGGTCGACGAGGCGACGTTCGACCGCGTCGTGCGGCCCGAGGACATGATCGGGGCCTGAGGCCACCTTCCGTCATCCCCGCGAAAGCGGGGACCCATCTCGCAACGCTCGTCCACGCACGCCAGTACAGGAGATGGGTCCCCGCCTACGCGGGGATGACGAAAGGGTGGGAGTGACCGGTGCGGGCGCGATTCGTCCGCCCCCACGCCTGGCGGTGCTTGACGCCTCCCCCGACGCGCCGCCAAAGGCGCGCATGCAACATTCCGATCTCGACCCGCACGGCTTCCGGCGACGCGGGGTGTTGTTCGTCCTGTCCTCCCCCTCGGGCGCGGGCAAGTCGACGATCGCGCGGATGCTGCTCGAAGACGAGCCGGACCTCGAAATGTCCGTTTCCGCCACCACCCGGCCGATCCGGGCAGGCGAGGTCGAGGGGCAAGACTATCGCTTCGTCGACCTCGAACGCTTCCGCGAGATGGTGTCGGAGGGCGAGTTCCTGGAATGGGCGCACGTCTTCGGCCACCGCTACGGCACCCCGCGCGAGCCGGTCGACCGCATCCTGACATCGGGCCGCGACGTGCTGTTCGACATCGACTGGCAGGGCGCACAACAGCTCTACCAGCTCGCGGGCGGCGACGTGGTGCGCGTGTTCATCCTGCCGCCGTCGATGGAGGAATTGCGCCTGCGGCTGGAGCGGCGCGCGACCGACAGCCTGGACGTGATCGACGCCCGCATGAACCGCGCCGCCGCCGAGGTCAGCCACTGGGACGGATACGACTATGTCCTCATCAACGACGACGTCGACCGCTGCTTCCGCGCGGTGAAGACGATCCTGGCGGCGGAACGCCTGCGCCGGTCGCGGCAGACGGGGATGATCGGGATCGTGCGGCGGCTGACGCGGTAGGGGTGGTGGTTAGCTGTCCTTCGCTACTCGACCACTTTCAACGATACCGTTGAACCGTCGGGTAATCCCTCTACCCGTTTGAACAGGTCGGATGTGAAGGAGAACCACTCCCGCCAAGGCGCCATCCAGACGTTCTCCACGGTGTAGACTCCACCAAGGATCGGCGGCGTGGTGAACGCGTAACACTGTCCGTCCGCTAACGTCTTGCCAGCCTGCCGGCATTCGTCCGCTAAGGAGCGAAGTTGCCAGCCTTCAGGATCATCTTGGACCTCGCGCCAGAACTCCTCTTCGGATCGAGCGATCAGTTCGACCGAGCATCCGCCTCGATCCAGCATGTGCACCGCACCAGCACCATCAACGAGGAAATGATCGCCAAAGAGGTTGGTGCGGAGGACGCGATATTGCGATGGGAGCAGCGGAACCCAAGCGGACAGATCAGGGTGGTCGGCAGCAGCCGGGAGGAAGTAGTCGATCGCGATCATGGGACGATGGTGACTGGTTGATCAAACATCTGCAACTGGGTGTCAGCTGTCTTTCCCCGCTCAACCTACCGCTACGCCGTTCGGGCCAACCCCAAAAATCTCACCGCCGCATCGAACTCCGCCCTCCGCTGCAGCCGCGCACCTTCCGCCAGCGGGTCCGCGCCCCATAGTTCCGCCTGCCAGTCGAAGTCGAGCTCCGACGCGCGCCAAGCCGTGTCAGGGTCGATTGCGCCCTCCACCAGCGCCAGCGCGAGGATCAGCGAGCCGGTCAGCGTCACGATCGGTGACAGCGGCGCAAGCTCCCACGCCGAGCGCGCGGCGATCGCCTCGCCCAGCCGGGCGACCGTCGCAGGCGGCTGCGGGCGGTGCATGATGCCGGCGACGATCTCGAAGCCGACGTCGTAGCGCCCACGCGCCCAGGCGAGCGGCGGGTCCCACAGCGCCGCCTGCCGCTCGACCAGCGGCTCGGGCGTCTCGGCGCGGTAGCACAGCAGGTCCGTCTCGGCGTAGCGGGCGAGGGTGGCGGCGAAGGCGGCAGGATTGGGCGCGATCCGGTCGATCGCGGCGTTGGCGAGGCCGGTGAGCGGCGTCGCGCGCGGGTCGATCGTCTCGCCCATGCTGCGCCATTCCTCGGCGACCGCCTGAGCCAACGCGTCCGTCGGCAGCGCGAGCGGCACGCGGCCCGGCGTGCGCACCGGCCGCGCATCGAGCCGCACCACGCGCCCCCCCTGGATCGAGCTGTCGACCGAAACCTCCGTCCAGAACCGCTTCACCGGCGCGCGCCTCGCCTGCGGCCCCAGCGCGTCGGCCCCGATCCATCCGGTGGCGGCCCGCTCCGCCACCTGGCCGCCAGCGCACCCGAGACGGCGGCCGTCATGTACAGCGCCGACAGCACCAGCGCGACGCCCAGCACCTTGGGCCACCACACATGCGCCCGCGCGATCAGCACCACGCCCAGCACCGCACCGAGCGCGCCTGCGATGCGAACGGCGGCAAGCGTGAAGTATCGCGAGCGAGGCGACGGAGGCGTCGTCACTCGCTGCCCCGCCCGCGCCGCTCTCCCTTGCGGGCGCGGCGGACCGTTTTGGCGTGGGCCTTCGCGCGCGCCTTCACCACCTCGCGCGGCGGGGGTCCGCGATCCTCGTCCTGCGGCAGCGCGTCTCCGGCGGCGGGGTCGAAGCCCAGCGAAGCGAGGCTGTCGGCAATGTGCTTGGGCAGGTCCGCGGTCACGTCGATACGGCCGCCGTCGGGATGATCGACGCGGATGCGGCGCGCATGGAGGTGCATCTTGCGGCTGATGTTGCCCGACAGGAACGCCGCCGGGCCGCCGTACTTGCCGTCGCCGACGATCGGATGGCCGATCGCGTTCAGGTGGACGCGCAGCTGGTGGGTGCGGCCGGTGAAGGGGGTCAGCTCGACGAAACAGGCGCGGTTGCCGGCGCGCTCGATCACGCGGTAGCGGGTGCGGGCAGGCGATCCTTCCGCTTCGTCGACATGCATCTTCTCGCCGCCGGTGCCGGGCTGCTTGCCGATCGGCAGTTCGATCATGCCATCGGTGATGCTCGGCACGCCGACCACCAGCGCCCAATAGGTCTTGCGCGCGGTGCGGCTGGAGAACGACTTGGCGAACGACGCCGCCGCGCGGGCGGTGCGCGCGAGCAGCAGCGCGCCCGACGTGTCCTTGTCGAGCCGATGCACCAGCCGCGGCCGGCTGTCGGCATCGAACTGCAGCGCGTCGAGCAGGCCGTCGACATGCTCGTGCGTCTTGGTCCCGCCTTGCGTCGCAAGGCCCGGCGGCTTGTTGATGACCAGCGCCTGCGCATCCTGATGGATCACCAGCTCGCGCGCGAAGGCGATCTGGTCATCGCTCAGGACGGGGCGGGGCTTGGCGGCCTTAGGTGCGCCAGGAACGGGCCCGGCGGCGGTGAGAGGCGCGGCGGGGCGGGGCGCCTCCTCGGGCGGTACGCGCAACTGCTGGCCCGCCTGCAACCGGTCGCCGGGCGTCGCGCGCGAGCCGTCGACGCGCAGCTGGCCGGTGCGCGCCCATTTGGCGACGGTGGTGAAGCTCGTCTCGGGCAGGTGGCGCTTGAACCAGCGATCGAGGCGGATGCCGTCGTCATCGTAACCGACGACGAACTGGCGGACGTTACTCGTGTCGGGCGTGGTGGACGCGTCGCTCATGCCGCCGCCCGCGTGAGCGCGAGCCCGGCGACGAGCGCCGCGATCGAGCCGATCACCGACGCGAGGACATAGCCGAGCGCCACCGGCCACTGCCCGCGCTCGACCATCGCGACCGCGTCGAGCGAGAAGGAGGAGAAGGTCGTGTAGCCGCCGAGCACGCCGACGCCCAGGAACAGCCGCCAAGGCTCGCCCAGGCTCAGGCGCAGCAGCAGCCCCGCCAGCACGCCCATCGCCAATCCGCCGGTCAGGTTCACCGCCAGCGTCCCCCACGGGAACGCGCCGCCGAACGCATCGAGCAGCGCCCGGCCGACGAGATGGCGCGCGCCCGCGCCGATCGCGCCGCCGAGCATGACGAGGAGGAGGGGGGGCATGGCGCTGCGACTAGCGCGAAGTGGCGGTGAGGGGAACCGGGTTGGTGTCTTCCGTCATCCCAGCGAAAGCTGGGATCGCTCGCCGGGTGTTCCCAAACTGCGAAAGACCCCAGCGTTCGCTGGGGTGACGAGTGGCGAGCTTCTCGCGACGATCAGCGCGCGTCGGCCATCAGGTCCACGTCGCTGCCACCCCCCGCGCGGGGGCGCACCGACACCAGATACGCGCCGCCGCCCGGGTGGCTGCCGGCCAGCATCTCGCCGTCGGCGTCCGCGCCATGGCCGGCCGAGAAGCCTGCAGCGCTCGTCCTGGTGTAATACCAGTCGAGCATCCGCTGCGGGCTGGCCGAGCTGGTGAAGCTGACGATCCGCAGCGCGCATCCTTGGCCGTCGGCGCCCGCCGCCTCCGTCACCCGCGCGTCGGGGTAGAGCGGCACCGACGCGGGCAGGCGGGTGGACCAGGTTGCGGTATAGCTGATCGAGTTGGAGCAGGTGCCGACCTGACCTTTCTGCCGGCCGGCGAGTGCGCCGAGCGTCAGCGCCTGGCGCGCGGCGGCGCATTCGCGGCAGGTGCCGTGCGCGGCCGGTGCGTGGCGCAGCGTGTCGTGCTCGGCGGGGCCCGATTGCGCCGCCAACTGGGCCGCGACGTCGACCGGCGGCGTGGCGCCGTCGACCGGGCGGGGCGGCGGGCGCAGCGCGTTGCGGTTGGCCTGCTGGACGAGGTCGGGATCGACCATGATCTGGTCGTGCAGCGCGGCCGTCAGCGCCGGGTCCGCGTTGGCGTTGGGCGCGGTGACGTTGGTGCCGGTCAGTTCGGCGTCCAGCGTGTCGACGGGCTTAGTCGCATCGGGCTTGGGGCCGCCGCAGCCGGCGAGCATCGCCGCCGCCGCCATCGCGAGCCCCGCTTGTGCCGTAGTCAGTCGTGTCGCCCCCATCGCCCGCTCCGTCGTCGCCCCGGCGGCCATGCCAGCTCAGGGTTAAGGACGGGTGAGCGGCGTCGCGCGCTCAGGTCAGCGTACGCGCCAGCGCGGCGGCGAGGCCGACGATCCCCACCAGCATCTGCGGTGGGCGGAGCCGTGCGAAATGCGCCGGCGCGTCGCCGCTCATCGCCGCGCGCCGGTCGAGCAGCGCGACCAGCGCGAAGCCGAGCGCCAATAGGGACAGTGACAGCGACAATCTGGGTACCGCGATCGCAACCAGGGCGAGCAGGAAATAGACGAGCATCGTCGCGATTTCCGCAGCGGTTGACGCGCCCGGATTGCCCATGCCGAACCCGCGCCGCACGCCCGCGATGAACACCAGGATCAGCGCCCCCCACAGGATCGTCGCCTGCACCGCCCACAGCGGCCACGGCCACGGCAACAGCCACGCTCCCGCGCCACCGACGACGAGCGGCAGCATCGGGCCATAGCCGAACAGCACGGAGGTGGCGGGAACGCGGGGATCGTGCGGATCGGCCATGCGGTGCCAACGTGCCGACGCGGGCAGGGTTGCCGGTCAGTCTCGCGAGAAGACCTCTTCATGTGGCAAGGTGATGCCAAGCGAGGCCAGGACGACATCGGCTTCGGCGGGCAGCCAGTCGTCGGCCCAGTCGGACGTTCCCACCCGGCGGACATGGCGGATGCGCTGCATGTTGGGATCGACGAACAGAATGTCGCGCATACCGGCCATCGCGGTGTACTCCCGCAATTTGACGACCTGATCGTGCGAGGCCGTGGACGGCGACAATACCTCGATCACCATCACCGGGTCGCCCAACAGCTGCTTGAGATCGTTCGCCGGATCGGCCGGCGAGCCGCAGTAAACGCTGACGTCCGGCAGCCGAGCCGTGTCCGCGCCCGTCTTCACCAGCAGATCGGGACCATAAGGCCGGCAGCCGGTTCCGCGCAGCCTTGTCCTGAGCGCCACGTATATGTTGCCGCACACCATTGCGTGGATCGCCGTGCCGCCGGCCATCATGTAGATCAGGCCATTGTCCAACTCGGCTTTCGCGCCGCGGAAATCCATCGCGAGAAACTCCTCGACGGAGATGCGACGATAGGCGGGGTCAAGCGCGATGCTGGCCATAAGCGATCAGTACGCCATGCGCCCAGACAAGCAAAGAGCCGGAAGGTTACCCTCCCGACTCTCTGATGTATTTGAAGAAGGCTAGCGACGGCAAGCCGCCGCTGGACGTCGAACAGGTCTGACGGCGATGCCGCCAGCCTGCCGGCCGTTCTGATTGCGTGTCGGGCGCAGCGAACGCTGCGCCCGTCCGAAATCAGAAGTCCATGCCGCCCATGCCGCCGCCCATGCCGCCACCGGCGGGCATGGAGGAACCCTTGTCCTCGGGCATCTCGGACACGGTCGCCTCGGTGGTGATGAGGAGACCCGCGACCGACGCCGCGTTCTGCAGCGCGATCCGGACGACCTTGGTCGGGTCGATCACCCCGGCCTGGACCAGGTTCTCATACGTGTCCGTCGAGGCGTTGAAGCCGTACGACGTGTCGCTCTGATCGAGCAACTTGCCCGACACCACCGCGCCGTCCATGCCGGCGTTGGCGGCGATCTGGCGGACCAGCGACGTCAGCGCTTTGCGGACGATGTCGATGCCGCGCGTCTGGTCGTCGTTGACGCCCTTCATCCCGTCGAGCGCCTTGGTGGCGTACAACAGAGCCGTGCCGCCACCGGGGACGATGCCCTCTTCGACCGCAGCGCGGGTCGCATGGAGAGCGTCGTCGACGCGATCCTTGCGCTCCTTGACCTCGACTTCGGTAGCGCCGCCCACCTTGATGACGGCGACGCCGCCGGCGAGCTTGGCGAGACGCTCCTGGAGCTTCTCCTTGTCATAGTCGGACGAGGTGTTCTCGATCTGCTGACGGATCGCCTCGGTACGGCCCTTGATCTGCTCGGCATCACCCGCGCCATCGACGATGGTGGTGGTGTCCTTGTCGATCGTGACGCGCTTGGCCTGGCCGAGCATCGCGACGGTGACCGTCTCGAGCTTGATGCCCAGGTCCTCGGAGATCATCTCGCCCTTCGTCAGGATCGCAATGTCCTCGAGCATCGCCTTGCGGCGATCGCCAAAGCCCGGCGCCTTGACCGCCGCGACCTTGAGGCCGCCGCGCAGCTTGTTCACCACGAGCGTGGCCAGCGCCTCGCCCTCGATGTCCTCGGCGATGATCAGCAGCGGGCGACCCGACTGCACGACCGCCTCGAGGATCGGAAGCATCGCCTGGAGATTGGAGAGCTTCTTCTCGTGAATCAGGATGTACGGATCGTTGAGCTCGACCGACATCTTCTCGGGGTTGGTGATGAAGTACGGCGACAGGTAGCCGCGGTCGAACTGCATGCCCTCGACGACGTCCAGCTCGAACTCGAGGCCCTTGGCCTCCTCGACCGTGATGACGCCTTCCTTGCCGACCTTCTCCATCGCTTCCGCGATCTTCTCGCCGACTTCCTTGTCGCCGTTCGAGGAGATGATGCCGACCTGTGCGATCTCGGCGGTGCCCGCGACGGGCTTGGAGCGCGACTTGACGTCCTCGACGACCTTGATGACGGCCAGGTCGATGCCACGCTTGAGGTCCATCGGGTTCATGCCGGCCGCGACCGACTTCATGCCCTCACGGACGATCGCCTGCGCCAGGACGGTCGCGGTGGTCGTGCCGTCGCCGGCGATGTCGTTGGTCTTCGAAGCCACTTCGCGCACCATCTGCGCGCCCATGTTCTCGAACTTGTCCTTGAGCTCGATCTCCTTGGCGACGGTGACGCCGTCCTTGGTGATCCGGGGAGCGCCGAAGCTCTTGTCGATCACGACGTTGCGGCCCTTGGGCCCCAGGGTGACCTTCACCGCATCGGCGAGGATGTCGACGCCGCGCAGGATACGCTCGCGTGCGTCGCGGCCGAACTTCACTTCTTTGGCTGCCATGGTGGCTGTTCCTTCTGTATCGTCACCCCGGCGAAGGCCGGGGGCTGGTGCGGCGGATGCCGCGCTCGTGGAAACCGACCCTGACCTTGTCGTCAGGATGGGCGTCGCAGGCTGTTCAGCCCACGATGCCCAGGATGTCGCTTTCCTTCATGATGATGAGGTCTTCGCCATCGACCTTGACCTCGGTGCCCGACCATTTGCCGAACAGGATCTTGTCGCCCGCCTTGACGTCGAGCGGCGTGATCTTGCCGTCGTCGGAACGCGCGCCGGTGCCGGCGGCGACGACCTCGCCCTCCTGGGGCTTTTCCTTGGCGGTGTCGGGGATGATGATCCCGCCAGCCGTCTTCTCTTCCGCCTCGACGCGGCGGACGAGGACTCGGTCGTGCAACGGACGAAAGTTCATGTTGCCCTGATCCCTTGATCGTTGATGGGTGAGTTGGCTTGGCACTCACGGAGGGCGAGTGCCAATGGCGGCGATATGCGATCGGCTCTCCGCCCCGTCAACAGCGTTCAGCCGGTTAATTCGCGTCATAATCGGTGATCGGACCAGCGGGGCGACGAGACGGGCCGTTTACGCGCCCGCACGACTGCTCTAGCTCACGTTTGTGACGGTTTCGGGAGCATGCGGGTGAAGCTGGTTCGGGGCGCTTGGACGATACTGGTCGGCATCAAGGACGCGCTGGTGCTCGCCGCGATGCTGATGTTCTTCGGCCTGCTGGCGGCGGCGCTGCTCGCGCGGCCGAGCCGGGGCGCGGTCGGCGACGGCGCGCTGCTGCTGAAGATCGACGGCCCGATCGTCGAGCAGCCCGCCGACCCCGGCTTCTCCGCCTTCGCCAGCGGGCAGAAGATGCCGCACGAGTTCCGGCTGCGCGATCTCGTCCGCGCGATCGACAAGGCGAAGGACGATGCGAGCGTCAAGGTGGTGGTGCTCGACCTCGACGAGTTCGGCGGCGCCTATCCGGCCGCGCTGGACGAGGTGGGCGCGGCGCTGCTGCGGGTCCGCGCGTCGGGCAAGAAGGTGCTGGCCTATGCCACCGCCTATACCGACGGCGGCTATCGGCTGGCCGCCAACGCGAGCGAGATCTGGGTGAACCCGATGGGCGGCTCGCTGTTCCTGGGACCGGGCGGATCGCAGCCCTATTACAAGGGCCTGATCGACAAGCTGGGCGTCAACGCGCACGTCTACCGCGTCGGCAAGTACAAGAGCTACGTCGAGCCCTACACCCGCACCGAGGCGTCGCCCGAAGCCAAGGAGGAGTCGGTCGCGCTGTACCGCGTCCTGTTCGACGGCTGGCAGCAGTCGATCCACAAGTCGCGGCCCCAGGCGCAGTTCGCGGACTTCCTCGCCCAACCCGACAAGGTGGTGGTCGCCGCGAACGGCGACATCGCGCAGGCGAACCTGAAGGCCGGTCTGGTCGACAAGCTCGGCGACCGGCTGGCGTTCGGCAAGCGGGTGGCGGAGCTCGCCGGCGTCGACGGCGGCAAGGCGGCGGGCAGCTTCAAGACGATCGCCTATCAGGATTACGTCGACATCAATCCGTTGCCGACGAGCGGCGACGCGGTCGGCATCGTGACGGTCGCGGGCGACATCGTCGACGGCAAGGCGGGACCCGGATCGGCCGGCGGCGACACGATCGCCGCGCAGCTGCTCAAGGGCCTGGCGACCAAGAACCTGAAGGCGCTGGTCGTGCGCGTCGACTCGCCGGGCGGCTCCGCGCTCGCATCCGAGAAGATCCGGCTGGCGGTGGCGGAGGCCAAGAAACAGGGCCTGCCGGTGGTCGTCTCGATGGGGTCGGTCGCGGCGTCGGGTGGCTATTGGGTGTCGACCGCGGGCGACGTGATCTTCGCCGAGCCCAGCACCATCACCGGCTCGATCGGCATCTTCGGCATCATCCCGACGTTCGAGAATGCGCTGAAGAAGATCGGCGTGACGAGCGACGGCGTGCGCACGACGCCGCTGTCCGGCCAGCCCGACGTGCTCGGCGGCACCACGCCGCAGGCGGACGCGGTGTTCCAGGCCGGCATTGAGAACGGATACCGCCAGTTTGTCGGCCGGGTCGCCACCGCGCGCCACCTGACGCCGGCGCGGGTGAACGAGATCGGCCAGGGCCGGGTATGGGACGGCGGCACCGCGCACCAGATCGGCCTCGTCGACCGGTTCGGGACGCTCGACGACGCGGTGGCGGAGGCCGCGCGGCGCGCGAAGCTCGACCCCGCCCACGTCCATGCCGAGTATCTGGAGAAGAAGCCCGGCTGGACCGCGCAGCTCGCCCAGTCGCTCGGCCACAAGGACGATGACGACGATACGGCGACCGCGATGGGCGGCACCGACGCGTTCGGCCATGTCGCCGCGGACCGTCGCGCGATGCTCGGCCGCGCGCTTGGGGACGCACGGCGGCTGGCGACGGGCGCGTCGATCCAGGCGCGCTGCCTCGCCTGCGCGGGCCTCGGCCCTGATGCAGCGGATGCGGACGATGCGCGGCTGGTCGACGTGGTGCTGGCACGGCTGGGCTGGTGACGCCGCGCCGATGTTGACCGCGAGCCGGGCGGTGGCGGTGTGATCCGCCCGGCTCACCCGGACGACGCGGGCGCGATCGCGGGCATCTATGCGCCCTATGTCACCGGCGGCATCGCGACGTTCGAGCTCATCCCGGCGGGCGCCGCCGAGATCGCTCGACGGATGGCATCGTCCGACGGGCGGCTGCCGTGGCTGGTGTGGGAGGATGCCGACCGGGTGACAGGCTATGCCTATGCCTCGCCGTTCAACGCGCGGGCGGCGTATCGCTGGACGGTGGAGACGACGGTCTATCTAGCGGCAGCGGCGCATGGTCAAGGCGTAGGCCGGAGGCTGTACGAGGCGCTGCTGACGATGCTCACGGCGCAGGGCTTCGCGCAGGCGGTGGCCCTGGTGTCGCGGCCCAATCCTGCGTCCGAGCGGTTGCACGAGCGGCTGGGCTTCCGGCTGGCGGGCACGATCGAGCGGGCGGGCTGCAAGCATGGCGCGTGGATCGACGTCGGCTACTGGCAGCGCGCGCTCGCCGATCCGGGCGATCCGCCGGCGGAGCCGCGCGTGATAGCGAGCGATCCTTGACGCCAAGACTTGTTTCAATCGCCAAACCATTTCCCAAACGGCGAGGTGTTGCCGGCCGAATAATTACCAACTGAAAACTTGGAGGAGATGCTGCGATGACCAGGGCGATCTTCATCAGCCTGCCCGTTGCCGACGTCGCACGGTCGACGGCCTTTTACGAAGCAATCGGGTTCGAGAAGAACATGCAATTCTCGAACGAGCATGCGTCGTCGATGATGTGGTCCGACGCCATCTCGATCAACGTGCTGGACAAGGGCTTCTACGCCACGCTGACGCCCAAGCGGATCATCGACGCGCACACGAGGAGCGGCGTGCTGATCGCCTTCCCGTTGGACAGCAAGGAAGCGGTTGATGCGATAACGCGGGCCGCGGTGGCTGCTGGCGGTGGTGACGAACATGGCGCCGAGGACCTGGGTTTCATGTACAGCCGCGCCTTCACGGACCCCGATGGACACGGTTTCGGTCCGTTCTGGATGGACGTGGACGCGGCAGCCGGGGCGTTGGCGCCGGCCACGGACGACTAGGGGCGGTAACTTCCTACAACGGCCGACCCGCCTGACAGCGCTCCAGCTCGACGGGATCGTGGGTGCAGGTGATCGTCACTTCGTCGCGCCGCTCGATCGACAGTGCGCGCAGCCAGGCCTGGTTCTTCATCCGGCTGTCCGCGTCCATCTCCATCAGCCGCTGATAGCCCCGCAGACCTGGCGTGCAGCGTCGCCGCGCGCTCCGCATCTCGCCGCGGTAGAAATAGGCGTCGCCGGCGTGCAACAGCCAGCGGCCGTCTTCCCGGCGGATCGCGACGCCGGCATGGCCCCAGGTGTGACCGGGGAGCGGCACGAGCAAAATCTCGGGCGGCAGGCCGTCGAGGTCGCGCACCGCGTCGAACCCGAACCACGGCTCGCCGCGTGCACCATAGCGACGCCACGCCTGGACGCCGTCGAGCTGCGCCGGGCGCCAGCGGTTGCGCGCGACGACGCCGGCGCGCGGGCCGGTGGCGTCGTCATACTCTCGCTGCATGACGTGGACGGTCGCGTTCGGGAAATCCTCCAGCCCGCCCGCATGGTCGAAGTCCAGGTGGGTTGCGACGATGTGGCGCACGTCGGCGGCGCGGAAGCCCATCGCCTCCACCTGCCGAACCGCCGTCTCCCGCTCGTGCAGGCGGATGTTGAGCATCAGCCGCCACGGCAGCGTGATGCGCGGGTGCGGATGGCGGTGCGGGTGGGCGACGTCGCGCAGGCCATAGCCCGTGTCGACCAGCACCAGCCCGTGCGCGTCCGTCTCGATCAGCAGGCAGTGGCAGACGATCCGCCCCAGCGGCCCGAGGCTGCGCCCGTCGAACAGCGCGCCGCCCAGCGGACAGTCGGTGCCGCAGTTGAGGTGGTGGATGCGCATGGCGTTCCTCTCGCGGCCGGCTGCCGGTCCGTCGTTGCTTTCAACGAGAGGCGACGGCGATCGGGTCCATAGGCCTGGACCGGCTTACCGGCGGCCGCCATAAGCCGGCAGCGCCAGCTTCCAGCGGATCGCCGCCGCCCGCAGCGCGAACCCCGCCGCCGCCGCGACACCCGCCGCCACCGGGGGTGCGACGCCCAGCCGCTCCAGCGCGACGAAGCTGCCCGACGCGAGCGCGGCGGCGGTGACGTACAGTTCCGGGCGCATCAGGATCGACGGCTCGCCCGCCAGCATGTCGCGGATGATGCCGCCGACGCTTGCGGTCACCACGCCCATCAGCGCAGCGGGGACGGGCGGCACGCCATAGCCGAGCGCCTTGGCCGCGCCGTACACCGCATAGGCGGCGAGCCCGACCGCATCGAACCAGTCGAGCGCCGCGCCGCCCTCCCTTGGGCGCCACCAGGCTCGCGGGCTCAGCCAGATGGCGCCCGCGACGACCAGGCACACGACGGCGACGTGCCCGTCATGCACCCAGAACACCGGCGCGCCGATCAGCAAGTCGCGCGCCGTGCCCCCGCCGACGCCCGTGACGAGCGCGAAGAAGGCGAGGGTGACGATCGTCTGCCCGTGTTTGGCGGCCGCCAGCGCGCCCGAGGCGGCGAACACCGCGAGTCCCGCGATGTCGAGCCACGGCGCCGCGATCGGCAGCAGGACGTGCGGCGGCGGCAGGATGTGCGCGAGGACTTGGGGCGTCGGTGGCATGGCCCTCTTCCTACCGTCGTCTTCGCTCGAGCTGAAGCCTCGCCCTGAACCCTCGCCACGCCGGTCAGCCCCGCTCGCGGCCCCGCCGGGTCGGCGCGTGGAAGTCGGGCGGCTTGTCGGCGACCCAGCGGATGAACCGCGCCACCGGCTCCAGCCCGCGCACCGCCTCCAGGCCGCCGCCGGCGCCGGCCACGAGCCGGGCGAGATCGGCGTTACCGGCCGCCGCGTGGATGGTGCGGTGGCAGATTGGGTGGACCGGCACCGTCTCGCGGCCGCCCTCGCTCTTGGGAACCGCGTGGTGCCACTCGACCTTGCTGCCGATCGTGCGACCGCACAGCGCGCAGGCGAGGACCGCGTCCCCGGCATCCGGCGCCACCTGCGCCAGCGCGGCCTCCGCCAGCCGGCGCCTGACGCGGCCCCGCGTCATGCCGCCGCCGCGCAGGCCCTCACCGCGTCACCGGTGCTTCATCGACTCGATCAGTTTCTTGACCTCCTGGCTGCGCCCGCGCGGCAGGATCAGCACGTCGCCGCCGCTCGCCACCACGATCAGGTCCTCGACGCCGACGAGCGCGATCCGCACGCCGTCGCTGCGCACCAGGCAGTTGCTGGTGTCGATCGCGAGCACCTCGCCCCCCTCGCTGGTGGCGTGCGTGTTGCCGTCGGCGTCCGCCTCGCTGATCGCGTGCAGCGCGTCCCAGCTGCCGACGTCGCTCCAGCCCATGCTGACGGGCACCACCGCGACCCGCGTCGCACGCTCCATCACCGCGTAGTCGATCGACTGGTCGGGCGCCGCGGCGAAGGCGTCGCGGTCTGGGAATATTCGAGTTCCCTCCCGCGCTGCCGCCGTCATCGCGCCGCGCGCGGCGACGAGCATCCCGGGCTCGAACTCGGCGAGCGCCTCGAGGTAGCGGTCGGCGCGGAACAGGAAGATGCCGCCGTTCCAGACATGGTCGCCGCTCGCCAGCATCGCCTCCGCCCGGTCGCGCGGCGGCTTCTCGACGAACCGCGCGACGCGGTGGACGCCGGGCGCGACCTCGTCGCCGACCTGGATCCAGCCATAGCCGACCTCCGGCGCGTCCGGCGTGATCCCGAAGGTGACGAGCCAGCCCTGCGCGACGAGCGGCAGCGCCGCCTGCACCGCGGCGTGGAAGGCGGTGATGTCGGCGATGACATGGTCCGACGGCATCACCAGTAGGGGGGCCTCCTCGTCACCATCCGGGCCGGCTCCGGCCTCGATCGCCGCCAGCGCGATGGCGGGCGCGGTGTTGCGCGCCATCGGCTCCAGGATCAGCGCCCGTGCGCGGGTCGCGACCGCGCCCAACTGGCGCTCCACCTCGTCGGCATGACGCGCGTTGGCGACCACGATGGGCGCGGCGAACGCTTCGCCACCCACCCGCATCGCGGTCATCTGGAGCATCGTCTCCTTCGCCGTCAGCGGCAGCAGCTGCTTCGGCCGCTCCGGCCGGCTCATCGGCCACAGCCTGGTCCCCGATCCGCCCGACAGGATGACGGGGACGATCGGGTGCGGCTGCGACATGGAACGATGGTCTCCGGTTCGCGTCGCCATTGGGGTACGCCTGCACTTCCCTAGCTGGCCTCTCGCGGATCGGGAAGGGCATCGCGCTGCGGCGCGTCACGAACGTCGGCAACGATTTGTTCGTCAATTTCGCGCATGCGTGTGTCGGTCCGCTTTACACAGGCGGCGGCGCGAAGGGGCGGACACGGCGCGATGATACGGCTGTTCAAGCATTACATTCCCCACGCGGTGCTGCTGCTGGGCGTGTGCGACGCGGTCGCGCTGCTCGTGGCGGCGGAGATCGGCTGGGTCGTGCGTGCGCACCAGATCGGGATCGAGGCCGGGCCGGTGTGGCATCGCATCCCGCGGCTCGTCGCCTTCGCGGCCAGCCTGCAGCTCGCGATGGTGGGGGTCGGCGTATACTCGGCGGGCAAGCTCCACTCGATGCGCTATGCGGCCGCGCGGCTGCTGGTGGCGGTCTCGCTCGGCGTGATCGTTCAGAGCGTCATCTTCTTCCTGGTTCCCGAGATCACCTTGTGGCGATCGAACCTGTTCTATGCGCTGCTGGCGGCGATGGTGATGCTGATGGCGCTGCGGCTGGTGCTGGCGCGCGCGATCGGCGGCGCGGCGTTCCGGCGGCGCGTGGTGGTGCTCGGCGCCGGTCCGCGGGCCGCGCGGCTGAAGGATCTGTGCGCGCAGGAGGGCGCGGGATGCATGGTCGCAGGCTTCGTCGCGATGGCCGAGGCGGGGCGCGTCCTGCCCGAGGCGATCCCGCGCGACTATATCTCCAACCTTGCCGAGCATGTGATCGCGCTGGGCGCGAGCGAGGTGGTGCTGGCGCTCGAGGAGCGCCGCAACGCGCTGCCGCTCGCCGATCTGCTCCGCGTCAAGACGACCGGCGTCGAAGTGTCGGAGCTGTCGAGCTTCCTGGAGCGCGAGACGGGGCGGATCGACCTCCAGTCCGTCAATCCGTCGTGGCTGATCTTTTCCGACGGTTTTTCGTCGGGGCGGATGCTGTCGGGGGTCGTCAAGCGGCTGTTTGACATCGCCGCGAGCCTGATCCTGCTGCTGCTGACCGCGCCGATCCTGCTGGTGACCGCGATCGCGATCCGGCTGGAGAGCCGCGGGCCGATCTTCTATCGCCAGCGCCGTGTCGGGCTGTTCAACGAACCGTTCGACATCCCCAAGTTCCGCTCGATGCGCACGGACGCGGAGGCCGGCGGCGTGCCCGTCTGGGCCGCCAAGGCCGATCCGCGCGTCACCCGCGTCGGCCGGATCATCCGCAAGATCCGCGTCGACGAGATCCCGCAGGCCTGGAGCGTCCTGAAAGGCGAGATGAGCTTCGTCGGCCCGCGTCCCGAACGCCCGCAGTTCGTCGAAAGCCTGGAGCGCGAACTGCCCTTCTACGCCGAGCGGCACATGGTGAAGCCGGGCATCACCGGCTGGGCGCAGATCAACTATCCCTATGGTGCCTCGATCGAGGATGCGCGGCACAAGCTGGAATACGACCTGTATTACGCCAAGAACTATTCGCCGTTCCTCGACCTGCTGATCCTGCTGCAGACGCTGCGCGTCGTGCTGTGGCCGGAAGGCGCGCGCTGAGCATGGGCGCGATCATGAGCTGGACGGTGCCGGGTAGCCTGCTGTTGTGGTGCTGGGCATTGGCGGCGCTGCTGCTGGGCATCGTCGGTGTGGACCAGTGGCGGCAGGCCGGCGGCAACCGCGTCCGCCGCGTCTTCGCCGGCGCCGTGTTGGGCAACGCGCTGTGGGCGCTGGCGATGGCCGGGATCGACGGAACCGATCTCGTCACCCGACTGGCGGAAGGCGCGCGCACGCTCGCCTGGCTCGGCTTCATGGCGATGCTCGCGCGCCAGTCGGAGCCGACGGACGACGGCCGCGTCCGTGCCCGCGCCACGAGCATGGCCGACGCGCGCCCGTCCCGGAACGGCAGCCTCGCGATCGGGGCGATCTATGGCGTCGTCGCGCTGATCGTGCTGGCGGGCATGGGGTTGGCCGTGCTGGCGACGATCTTCCCCGATCCCGCGATCGGCGCCACGCTGCGCGACGGCCGGCTGATCCTGCGCATGATGGCGGCAGTCAGCGCGCTGGTGCTGACCCACCAGCTTCACGCCGCCACCAGGGGCGGCGCGCAGCATGCGTTGCGGCTGGTGATCGGCATCCTGGGCGCGGTCTGGCTATCGGACCTCGTCGATTTCATGCTCGCCTACATGCTGGGCGGCTGGACGCCGATGCTGGTGGGCGCGCGCGCGATTGCCACCTTGTCGCTCGCGCCGGCGCTGGCGGTCGCGGCGCATCGCGACGGCGACTGGAGCCTGCGCGTGTCGCGCACCGTCGCCTGGCAGTCGCTGCGCGCGGTCGGCGTCGTCGGCTACCTCGCGATCACCCTGCTGGGCACCGCGCTGATCGAACGCTGGGGCGGTGCGCAGGCGCGACTGTGGCAGACGGCGTTCGTCATCGGCACCGGCGCCGCGACGCTGACGCTGATCGCCAACCCGTGGCTGCGCGCCTGGACGCGGGTGAAGATCGCCAAGCACCTGTTCAGCCACCGGTACGACTATCGCGCGGAGTGGGTGCGCTTCACCGACACGCTCGGCCGTGGCCAGGACGGGCAGGGCGGCGGCGCGCCGCTCGACCGGCGCATCGTCCAGGCGGTGGCGGACCTGACCGCCTCGCCTGCCGGGCTGCTGCTGGTATCCGAAGGGGCGGAGACGGGTGGGGGATTGGGCGTGGGCGCGGGCTGGAACTGGCCGGCGGCGCAGCCCGGCGGCGCGCCGCTCGCCCGGCACCTCGCCGCCACCGCGCGGATCGTCGAGCTGGACGCGGTGCGGGCGGGCACCGCCGATCCGGAGGACGCGGCCGCGGTGCCCGGCTGGATGCTGGCGCATGAAGAGGCCTGGGCGATCGTGCCGCTGATCCATTTCGGCGCGCTGACGGGCGCGATCCTGCTCGCCCGGCCGCCGATCGACCGCGCGCTCGACTGGGAAGACCTCGACCTGCTGCGCATCGCCGGCCGCCAGGTCGCGAGCTATATCGCCGAGGCGCGCGCGCGCGACGCGCTGGCGGAGGCGCAGCGGTTCGACGAGTTCAGCCGCCGCTTCGCGTTCATCGTCCACGACATCAAGAACCTCGTCAGCCAGCTTTCCCTGGTGGCGCGCAACGCCGAGCGGCATGCCGACAACCCCGCCTTCCGCGCCGACATGGTCGCGACACTGCGCGACTCGGCGGACCGGATGAACGCGTTGCTCGCCCGCCTGTCGCAGCATCACCACGCCCGCGCCGAGCCGCCGCGCGCGACCGACCTTCGGACGCTCGCCGAACGGATCGCACGCCGCCGCCGCATGCAGCACCCGGTGATCGTCGCGGAAGGAGGCTCCGTCCTGGCGCTGGCCGACGAGGCCCGGCTGGAGCAGTTGCTCGACCACCTCGTCCAGAACGCGATCGAGGCGAGCGCGCCGGGCGCGGCGGTGACGCTGGAGGTGTGGGCAGGCCCGCACGACGGTCGCGCCGGTGCGACGATCGCGGTGGTCGACACCGGCTGCGGCATGACGCCCGGCTTCGTGCGCGACGAGCTGTTCCGCGCCTTCCACTCGTCCAAGCCCGGCGGCTTCGGGATCGGCGCGTTCGAGGCGCGGCAACTGGCGGAAGCGATGGGCGGCAGCGTCGCGGTGGAGAGCCGCGAGGGCGAGGGGACCCGCTTCGCGGTGCGCCTGCCGTCGGCGCCGGCCGCGCCGGCCGAGATGGGGAGGGCGGCGTGAGCGACGTGAAGAAGCTGCTGATCGTCGAGGACGATCTGGGCCTCCAGCGGCAGTTGCGCTGGGCCTATGACGGCTATGAGGTCATCGTGGCGGCGGACCGCGGCGAGGCGATCGCAGCGATGCGCGCGGAGGAGCCCGCGGTGGTGACGCTGGACCTCGGCCTGCCGCCCGATCCCGACGGCACCGCCGAAGGTTTCGCGACGCTCGCGGGGATATTGGCGCTGGCGCCCGAGACGAAGGTAATCGTCGCGTCCGGGCACGGCGCGCGCGAAAGCGCGCTGCGCGCGATCGCGGACGGGGCATGGGACTTCTACGCCAAGCCGATCGACATCGACGCACTGGGGCTGATCGTCGCGCGCGCGTTCCACGTCCATGCGCTGGAGGCGGAGAACCGCCGGCTCGCCGCGCGCACGGAAGGCGGGACAGTGCTCGGCGGCATCATCACCGCCAGTCCCGAGATGCTGAAGGTCACGCGCACGATCGAGCGGGTCGCGCCCGCCGGCGTGTCGGTGATGGTGCTGGGCGCGAGCGGCACGGGCAAGGAGCTGCTGGCGCGTGGCCTGCACGAGGCGAGCCGCCGCAAGGGGGCGTTCGTCGCGATCAACTGCGCCGCGATCCCCGAGGCGCTGCTCGAAAGCGAGCTGTTCGGGCACGAGAAGGGCGCCTTCACCGGCGCGGTGCGTACCGTCGAGGGCAAGATCGAGGCCGCGCAGGGCGGGACGTTGTTCCTCGACGAGATCGGCGACGTGCCGCCCGCCATCCAGGTGAAACTGCTGCGGTTCCTGCAGGAGCGCGTGATCGAGCGGGTGGGCGGGCGCAAGCCGATCGCGGTCGATACGCGCGTGGTGTGCGCGACGCATCGCGACGTCGACGCGATGGTGGCCGACGGCAGCTTCCGCGAGGATCTATACTATCGCCTAGCCGAGATCGTCGTGCGCGTGCCCAGCCTGGCCGAGCGGCCGGGCGACGCCGGGCTGTTGGCGCGGGCGTTCCTGGCCCGCCACGCCAAGGCGATGAACCCCGCCGTCACTGGGCTGTCAGCGGACGCACGCGCCGCGATCGACGCGCACGGCTGGCCGGGCAACGTGCGCGAGCTCGAGAACCGGATGAAGCGCGCCGTCATCATGGCCGACGCGCGCCACGTCACCGCCGCCGACCTGGACCTGGCGCCCGCCGAGGACGCGTCCGCCGGGATCAACCTGCGCGCCGCCCGCGAGCGCGCGGACCGGCTCGCGATCCGTCACGCGCTCGCCCGGTCGGACGGCAACATCTCCGCCACCGCGCGGCTGCTCGGGGTGAGCCGTCCGACGCTGTACGACCTGCTCAAGAGCTATGACCTGGGCGCGGGGGCGGCGGGTGCTTGAGGGCGGGGCCATCGTCGAGCGACCCCGCCGCTATCCGTTATGGCGACGGCGGCGGCGCACCTGGCTGCGGCGGCTGCGCGACCGGACGGCGCCGATGGTCGCCCGGCTGACGGCAATGTCGTCGCGGCATGCCAGCGCGCTGGCCGTCTTGGCCGGCGCGGTGCTGATGGCGGCCTGGCTGGTCCATCGCTCGCACCGTCCCGATCCCAAGGCGGAGGTCGCGATGGCGCTGTCGACGCTGGCCCAGGGCAATTACGCCGCCGCGCACCGCCATGCGCAGACCGCGACGACCGCCGAGCCGGGCTGGGGCCGCGCGCATGCCGTCTTCGCGCGCGTGGCGCTGGCGCAAGGTGACGGCGTGCTGGCCGAGGGCGAGCTGACCCGGGCGATAGCGACGGGCTGGGATGCGACCGGGCGGGGGCGCCGCGGGCAGGCGATGCAGGCCGAGGCACGGCTGCTGCAGGGCGACGCCGCCGGCGCGATCGAGGCGGCCGCCGCCGCCGCGCCGGGTCAGGCCGCCGCCGCCGGCCGAACCACCGCGCGCGCGCAGGCCGCGAGCGGCGATGCGCGCGCCGCGCAGGCGACGCTCGGCCGCGTGCTGGTCCGCTATCCCTTCGACGCGCCCGCGTGGCGCGACCTCGCGCGCATCCGTTTCGACTCGGGCGACGTGCTGGGCGCGACGAACGCCGCCGCCCGCGCGCTGTCGCTGACCCGCACCGACCCCGACCTGCTGGTGCTGGAGGCGGAGATCGTGCGCTGCCGCTATGGCCTGACGGCTGGGCTGCCGTGGTATCGCGCCGCGCTGAACCTCGACGCCTATCACGTCCCCGCGCTGCTTGGCGCCGCGGCGACGCTGGGGGACATGGGCCGGTACGGCGAGATGCTCGATGCGACCCGCCGCGCGCTGGCCGCGAGACCGGGCGAGCCTCGCGCGCTGTACCTCGAGGGCGTGATGGCCGCGCGCGCCGGCCGGGCGGAGCTCGCCCGCGCGATCCTGACGCACGCGAACGGCGCGCTCGACCATGTGCCGGGCGGGCTGCTGTTGGGCGGGATGCTCGATTATCAGGCCGGCCATCTGGAGCAGGCGATCGGTCGCTGGCGCGAACTGGTGGGGGTGCAGCCGTACAACATCGTCGCGCGGCGGCTGCTGGCGCTCGCGCTGCTGCGGTCGGGCGATCCGCGCAGCGCGCTCGACATGGTGCGTCCGATCGCGCAGCGCGCCGACGCCGACACCTATACCCTGTCGCTCGCCGCGCGGGCGTTCGAGGCGAGCGGCGGGCGCTTGATGGCGGCGCAATTGCTCGACCGCGCGGCCGCGCCTGCCTCGCCGGGAACTGCGCCGTTCGGTAGCGACGACGACGCCTCCGCGCTGCAACAGGCGGTCGCGGCGAACCCGACCGATCCTGCCAAGGTGATGGAGCTGGTGCGCTCGCTGATCCAGGCCAGGCGTTTTGCGGCCGCGCTGTCGCTTGCGCGGGCGCTCGCTGACGAAGGCCCCGGCGCGCCGGAGGCATGGCGGCTGGTCGGCGACGTGCAGGCCGCAGCGGGGCATCTCGCCGACGCCGCGACGGCCTACGCGCGCGCCGCCGACCTGTCGTTCGACGAGCCGACGATGCTGCGGCTGGTGGGCGCGCTCGCCGCCTCGGGTCAGCGGGTGCCGGCCGCGCGGGCGCTCGCGCTGTACCTCGCGCAGAACCCGGCGAGCGTGCCCGCCGGCCAGATGGCGGCGGGATTGCAGGTGCAGGCGGGCGACTGGGACCATGCGATCGCCACGCTGGAACGGCTGCGCGCCGCGATCGGCAACCGCGACGCCGATCTGTTGACGCAGCTGTCCGTCGCCTATCTGGGCGCGGGCGACGCGGCGGCGGCGCGGGCGTTCGGGCAGGCGGCGTATCGGCTGCAACCGATGAGCGCGCGAGCGACGGACGCCTATGGCTGGGCGCTGTACGCGCTGGGTGACGGGACGGGCGCACGCGATCTGCTGCGCAAGGCGGCGATCCTCGCGCCGCACGATCCGGCCATCGCCGCGCATGTCGCGGCGGCAAACGGCCGCTGAGGCTTGGCCCGGCGCCGTTCGCGGGGCAGGAAGGCGCGATGACTGACCCGCTCGACCGTATCGCCGCCGCGCTGGAGCGGCTGAGCCCGCCGCCGCCGGCGGCGGCCGACCCGCTGGCGCACCCCGCCTATCTGTGGCGCGGGCGGGCGCTGGAGCCGGCGCGCGCGTTCCGGCCGCTGTCGCTCGATGCGCTGCACGGGATCGACCGGCAGAAGGCGGCGCTGCTCGCAAACGTCCACCGCCTCGCTGCCGGTCACGCCGCGCACGACGTGCTGCTGTGGGGCGCGCGCGGCACGGGCAAGTCGGCGTCGGTGACGAGCGCGGTCGCGGCGGTTCAGGCGGGATATGGCCAGACGGGCGGCGGCGACCTGGCGCTGGTGGAGGTGGTGACAGCGCGGCTCGACACGTTGCCCGCGCTGTTCGCCGTACTGGCCGGAGTACGGCGGGCGTTCGCCGTGTTCGTCGACGATCTTGGGCTGGAAAGCGCCGCCGACGGTCGCGCGCTGCGCTCGATGCTGGAAGGCGGCGCGGAGGCCAGGCCGGCGAACGCGCGGCTGTTCGTCACCAGCAACCGCCGCCATGTGGTCGCGCGCGACATGGCGGGGCAGGCGGGCGCGGGAACGGAGGGAGCGATCAACCCGCGCGACACCGCCGACGACGAACTCGCGCTCGCCGACCGGTTCGGCCTCAGCCTCGGCTTCCACGCGGTGGATCAGGCGGATTATCTGGCGATCGTGCGCGGCTATGCCGATGCGCGCGGGCTGCTGCTGGACGAGGCGGACGCGCTCGGCTGGGCGACGCGGCGGGGCGGCCGATCGGGCCGCGTCGCGTGGCAATATGTGGTGGAGCTGGCGGGACGGGCGGGGCTGGAGGTCTGAGGGTCAGGCGCGAACCTTGTCCATGATCGCCTGTACACCGTCCGGATCGACCGCGATCATCCGGAGCAGCGTTGCCGATCCCGTATCCGGCTGACGCCGTCCCTGTTCCCAGTCGCGCACCGTACCGGCGCGGAAGCCGAACGTTGCGGCGAACCGGTCCTGACTCATCGCCGTCCTGTTGCGCACCGCCTTCACGTCCACGGTCGCGACCCGCCCGCGTGACGTGTCGCCGCGGGCGTAAGCGATCGCATCGTCTAGCCCTGCCGCGATGCCGGCGAAGTCCGTGTCTTCCATCATCCACACTCCTGCTTCAGCGTTGCGGTCAGCGCCTTGAACGCGGCTTCCTGAGCATCCGTCAGCGTGTCGTCCCGGCTCTTGTCGATGATCCACAGCAGGAACACAGGATGTCGGTCGCCGGCGTGGAAGCTGAACACGCGATAACCGCCGCTCTTGCCCTTTCCGTCCTTCGCGATCCGCCCCTTCCGCAATCCGCCGGTACGTCGGACGACCGCGCCATAATCGGGATCGGTGGCATAGCTGTCGTAGATCGCGCCTCGTTCGACTTCGCTGACGTCAAGCCTGTCCATCTGCCTCGTGAACGCGACCGTCTCCACGATCATGTGAGTCGGCGACAACATTAAGAGCATATACGGCAATGCCGTATTGCAAGCAAGCGTCTACGCCAACCCGTCTACCTGCGCCGCCAGCTCCAGCCACCGCCCTTCCGCCGCGTCCTTCTGCGCGCGCGCGACGTCCAGCGCCTTCATCAGCCGGTCGAAGCCGGCCGGGTCCCGCACATACAGCTCCGCGTCCGCCAGCCGCGCCTCGTCGCGCGCGATGGCGGCGTCCAGCGCCTCGATCCGCTGAGGCAACTGGTCGTAGTCGCGCTGGTCCTTGTACGTCAGCTTCCGTCCGGGCGCGGCGACCGGCGGCGCGACCTTGGCCACGGCTCCCTTCTTGCCCTGGACGATCGGTTTGCGGCGGCGCTCCCAATCCTCGTAGCCACCCGCGACCACGTCGACGCTGCCCGATCCGTCCAGCCCCAGCGTCACCGTCACGGTTCGGTCGAGGAAGTCGCGATCGTGGCTGACGATCAGCACCGTGCCCTCGTAATCGGCGATCACCTCCTGCAGCAGGTCCAGTGTCTCGAGGTCGAGGTCGTTGGTCGGCTCGTCGAGCACCAGCAGGTTGGATGCCCTGGCAAACTCGCGCGCCAGCAGCAGCCTTGAGCGTTCGCCGCCCGACAGGGTGCCGACCTTCGCCTCGATCAGGTCGGGATCGAACAGGAACTCCTGGAGATAGCCGCGCACGTGCTTGCGGACGCCCAGCACGTCGATCCAGTCGCCACCGTCGGCCAGCACCTCGCGCACCGTCTTGCCGGGCGCCATCAGCTTGCGCTGCTGGTCGATCACCACGCCGTCGAGGTTCTTGGCGAGCTTTACCCGGCCCTCGTCGGGCTGGAGATCGCCGGTCAGCAGCCGCAGCAGCGTCGTCTTGCCCGCGCCGTTGCGCCCGACGATGCCGATCCGGTCGCCACGCGTCACGCGCAACGTCAGGTCGCGGATGATCGTGCGGTCATCGTAGGATTTGGTCGCATGTTCCGCGTCGATCACGACCTTGGTCTTGCTGTCGTCGCTGGCGGTGACGAGGTTGGCCGATCCCTGCGGCCCGATCATCGACGCCCGCTCCGCGCGCATCTCCTTCAGCTTGGTCAGCCGCCCCTGGTTGCGCCGCCGCCGCCCGGTCACGCCGCGCTGGAGCCAGTGTTCCTCGATCTTCAGCCGCGCGTCGAGCTTCTGCGCCGCGCGCTCCTCCTCGGCGTACACCTGCTCCGTCCAGGCCTCGAACCCCCCAAAGCCGATCTCCGCACGCCGGATCGCGCCGCGGTCGAGCCACAAAGTCTGCTTGGTCAGGCGGGTCAGGAACGTGCGGTCGTGGCTGATGACGACGAACGCACCGGAGAAGCGCCCCAGCCATTCCTCCAGCCATTCGATCGCGGCGATGTCGAGGTGGTTGGTCGGCTCGTCCAGCAGCAGCACGTCGGGATGCCGGGCGAGCGCGCGCACGATGGCGGCGCGCCGCCGTTCGCCGCCGCTCGCGGTCGCCGCCTCGCGCGCCAGATCGATGCCGAGCCGGTCGGCGATCGCCTCGGCCTCGTACCGCTCAGGCGCGTCTTCGCCGCCCAGCACATAGTCGTCGAGCGTCGCATAGCCGGTCAGGTCCGGGTCCTGCTCCAGCAGCACGACCTTGGTGCCCGGCACGATCGTGCGCCGTCCCTCGTCCGACTGGATCGCCCCGGCGATCAGCCTGAGCAACGTAGTCTTACCGGCGCCATTGCGGCCGATCAGTGCCAGCCGGTCGCGCGGGCCCACATACAGGTCGAGGTGCCGGAAGAGCCAGGTCGAGCCCTGATTGAGTCCGATGTCTTCGCAGGAGAGGATAGGTGCGGCCATGGGGGCGAGCTAGGGCGGGCGGGCGCCGGGAACAAGCACCGGCTATTCACAAGCTGTTCAACGCAAGGCCATCATGGCAGCAGGCATGGCGATGTTTCCGGCCCTCCTCCTCGCGCTCGGCGCGCCGGTTCAGCCTGCGGCCCAGCCCGCGGACCAGCCCGGGGACCAGCATCGCGACCAGGACCAGGCGTGGCAGGCGCGGCGGCAGGGACATATCCTGCCGCTGAAGGAGATCGAGCGGCGCGTGGTGCCCACGATGGCGGGCGCGCAATATATCGGCGTCGACTTCGATCCGGCCAGCGCGGTTTACACGCTCAAGTTCCTGCGCAATGGCGCGGTGATATGGGTCGATGTCGACGGCCGGTCCGGCCAGATCGTCGGGCGGACCGACAAGCAGCCCGGCAGATAGGGGAAAGACCATGCGCGTTCTGATCGTCGAGGACGAGCCGAGCCTCGGCACCCAGCTCAAGAACACGCTGGAGGGCGCGGGTTATGCGATCGACCTCGCCACCGATGGCGAGGAGGGTCATTTCCTCGGCTCGACGGAGAATTACGACGCGATCGTGCTCGATCTGGGGTTGCCGGAGGTCGACGGGCTGACGGTGCTCGACCGCTGGCGGCGTGAGGGGCGGACGGCGCCGGTGCTGGTGCTGACGGCGCGCGACAGCTGGTCCGACAAGGTCGCCGGGCTCGACGCGGGCGCGGACGACTATGTCGCCAAGCCGTTTCAGACGGAGGAACTGATCGCCCGGCTGCGCGCGCTGATCCGCCGCGCGTCGGGCAACGCCTCGTCCGAGCTGACGGCGGGCGACATCCGCCTCGACACCCGCAGCGGCAAGGTGACGCGCGCGGGCGAAGCGGTGAAGCTGACCGCGCAGGAATACAAGCTGCTGAGCTACCTCCTCCACCACAAGGGCAAGGTGGTGAGCCGCACCGAGCTGATCGAGCACATTTACGACCAGGATTTCGACCGCGATTCGAACACGATCGAGGTCTTCGTGACGCGGATCAGGAAGAAGCTGGGGCAGGACGTCATCACGACGATCCGCGGCCTGGGGTACAGCCTGGAGGAGCCGGCCTGAGCTTCAGAGCCATGTTCCTCCTTCCGTTCAGGCTGAGCTTGTCGAAGCCCTGCCCTTTCCTGCGAAGAAGTACAGCCCTTCGACAAGCTCAGGGTGCACGGTCTTAGGTCATGGCATCCACCCCCGCCACCCTCCCCGCCCGCACGCGCACCACCGGATCGCTGTCGCGCCGGATGATCCTGATCGCGGCGGTGTGGATCAGCGTGCTGCTGGCGGGCGGCGGGTTCGCGCTCGACCGGGTGCTGGTGAGCGCCGTTACCGCCAATTTCGACGACCAACTCGAATATGTCCTGACCTCGCTCATCACCTCGGCCGAGATCGATCGCGGCGGGGAGGTGATGTTCAGCCGCCAGGCGGCGGACCAGCGGTTCCTCGAACCCGGCTCCGGGCTGTATTGGCAGGTATCGGGCAAGCGCCACGACGATTTCGCGTCCCAGTCGCTGTGGGACCGGCGCTTGCGCTACGTCGGCGCGCATGTCGACAAGGACGTCCACCGGTTCGACAGCCTGCAATTCCCGGACGAGAAACTGCGGATCGTCGAACGCGACGTGACGCTGCCGCGATCGGGGACGATCTGGCGGTTCCAGGTCGCCGCCAGCCGCGATCAGCTCGACGCGCAGATCGCGGTGCTGCGCCGCACGCTGGTGCGGTCGTTCCTGCTTCTCGCGCTCGGCCTGGTCGTCCTGGCGGCGTTGCAGACCTTCTATGGCCTGTGGCCTCTGCGCCGGGTGCGCGAGGAGATCGCGGCGATGCGCGCGGGCACGTCCAGCCGGGTCGCGCGGCCGATGCCCAACGAGGTCGCGCCGCTGGTGGAGGAGCTGAACGCGCTGATCGCGCACAACGAGCGCCAGGCGGAGGAGGCGCGCGAGCATGCCGGCAACCTCGCCCACGCGCTGAAGACGCCGCTGACCGTCATCATGAACGCCGCGACCGCGCAGGCGGGCGACCTGTCCGATACCGTGTGCCGCGAGGCGACGACGATGCGTCGTCAGGTCGACCACCATCTCGCCCGCGCCCGCGCGGTCGGCCGGCGCGGATCGGCGCACAGCCGGGCGGAGGTGTGGCCGAGCCTGGAGGCGGTGGAGCGCGCGGTCGGACGCCTATACCGCCACGTCCGCCTCGACGTGACAGGACCCAAGGACCTCGCCGTCCATGTCGAGCGGCAGGACCTGGACGAGATGCTGGGCAATCTGATCGAGAACGCGGCCAAATACGGTGGCGGCAGCGTGTTCGTCACGGTGGGCGCCGCGGACGGCTTCGTCGAGTTCCTGATCGAGGATGACGGCACCGGCATCCCGGAGGCCGACCGCAGCCGCATCTTCGATCGCGGCGTGCGGCTCGACAGCGGCAAGCCCGGCACCGGCCTCGGCCTCGCGATCGTGCGCGACGTCGCGGAGATCTACGAAGGCTCCGTCGGGCTGGAGGAGAGCGAGGATCTGGGCGGGCTGATGGTCCGGTTGCGCCTGCCGGCGGCCGGTTAGGCTTACCCGATGCGCCAGCGGCCCCATATAGGACGGCAATGACAACCGACGCTCCCCGACCCGGTCCGCGCATCCTGGCGCTCGGCGATAGCCTGACCGCAGGCTACGGCCTTGCCTCCAGCGACTCGTTCGCCCGTCGGCTCGAGGCCGCGCTGGTGGAGCGGTACGGCGCGGCGACGGTCCATCAGGCGGGCGTGTCGGGCGACACCTCCGCGGACGGCCTCCGCCGCCTGCCGCGGGTGCTCGCCGGTCTGGGCATCAAGCCGGACCTCGCGATCGTGGAGTTCGGCGCCAACGACATGCTGCAGGGCGTGTCGCCGGACCGGATGCGTGCCAACCTCGATGCGATGCTGGTGGAGCTTGGCCGCTGCGGCATCCCCGCGCTGGTCGCCGGCATGAAGGCGCCGGTGTGGCTGGGGGTCTTCGCGGCGTCCTTCGACGCAGTGTTCCCGGCGGTGGCCGAGGCGCATGGCGCGTCGCTCTACCCGTTCTTCCTCGACGGCGTGGTGGGCGATCCCACGCTGACGCTCATGGACGGGATGCACCCCAACGCGCGCGCGATCGGGATCGTGGTGGCGAGGATGCTGCCGTTTGTGGAAGCAGCGTTGGTGAAGGCGCGGACTACGGCCTAACCGGCTTCAGCCGCCAAACAATAAACCGTTCGCCCTGAGTTTGTCGAAGGGTGTGCCGCGTGGCCTGTGCTTCGACAAGCTCAGCACGAACGGGAAAGATTGTCCGTCCGACGGTTAAGCCGCGCGCCGCTCCCTCGTGCCGATCTGCCCCATCGCCGCCGCCGCGATGCTCAGGCTGTGCTTGCGCGCCGCATGGTCGAAGATCGCGCTGGTCATCAGCACCTCGTCGACGCCGGTGCGTGCGACGAACGCGTCCAGCTTCGCCCGCACCGTCGCGGGGCTGCCGGTCGCCGAACAGCTCAGCACCTGATCGAGGATCGCCGCGCCGTGGATGCCCAGGCTCTCGCGATAGCCGGCGACGGGTGGCGGCAGTTGGCGCGGATTGCCGGTGCGCAAGCTCACGAACGCCTGCTGCTGCGACGAGGCGAGCAGCTCGGCTTCCGCGTCCGTGTCGGCGGCGAACACGTTGAACCCGGCCATCGCATAGGGTTTGGCCAATCGCGCCGACGGGCGGAAGTCTCGCCGATAGATCGCCAGCGCCTGATCGAGCGCGTCGGGCGCGAAATGCGAGGCGAACGCATAGGGCAGCCCGAACGCGGCGGCGAGCTGCGCGCCGAACAGGCTGGAGCCCAGTATCCACATTTCCGGGTTTGCGCCCGCGCCCGGCGTCGCGACGATGCCGGTTTGGCCGTCATCCGCAAAATAGCTCTGCAGCTCCAGCACGTCCTGCGGGAAGGCGTTGGCGTCGGTCTCCAGCGTCCGACGCATCGCGCGCGCGACCCGCTGGTCGGAGCCTGGCGCGCGGCCGAGGCCAAGGTCGATCCGGCCCGGGAACAGCGCGTCAAGCGTCCCGAACTGCTCCGCGATCGCGAGCGGGGCATGGTTGGGCAGCATGATCCCGCCCGCACCGACGCGGATCGTCTTCGTCGCGGCGGCGAGGTGCGCGACCACCACGGACGTCGCTGCGCTGGCGATGCCGCGCATCCCGTGATGCTCCGCCACCCAATAGCGCGTGAAGCCCAGCTCCTCGGCGTGGGCAGCGAGATCGGCGGCATTGGCGAGCGCCTGACCGACGCTGCCGCCTTCGACGACGGGGACGAGGTCGAGGAGTGCGTAGTGGGTCATGGAAAGGAGGTGGGGAGGCCAAGGCGACGGGGGAAGGGGGCAGCGGGGGAAGGAGGCCGCGAGCCGCGGGGAAGGATGCTTGCCCGTCCCGCGCCGCCTCCCTAAGCGTGGCCGCGATGCTCGCCCGCTTCGCCTCGATCGACACGTGGATCTTCGATCTCGACAACACGCTTTATCCCGCGAGCGCGGACCTGTTCGCGCAGGTCGATGCCCGCATGACCGATTACGTCGCGGGACGGCTGGGGCTCGATCGCGACGCGGCGTTTCGGGCGCAGAAGGCGTGGTTCCTGGGGCACGGGACGACATTGTCGGGGCTGATAGCCGAGCATGACGTCGATCCGCACGCCTTCCTCGCCTATGTCCACGACATCGAGCTGGACGTGCTGGCGCACGATGCGCTGCTGGTCGATCGGATCGCCGCCTTGCCGGGGCGCAAGCTGGTCTTCACCAACGGCGATGCGCCCTATGCCGGCAAAGTGCTGGAGCGGTTGGGCCTGGGGGCGAGCTTCGAGGGCGTTCACGACATTCACGCGATGAGGCTGATGCCCAAGCCGCACGCGTCCGCCTATCGCGGCCTGTGCGACGCGTTCGCGCTCGATCCCGCGCGGTCGCTGTTCGTCGACGACATGGCGCGCAATCTCGCGCCCGCCAAGGCGATCGGCATGACGACAGTGTGGGTCGACAACGGATCGGAACAGGCCGGCGATCCGGCCCGCGACTTCATCGATTTCACGATTCCCGATCTCGCCGACTGGCTCGGCGTCATCCTGGAGGACCAATGACCGATCTCGCTTCGACCATCGATGCCGCCTGGGAGGCGCGGGCCGACATCGGGCTGGGCACCCAAGGCGACGTCCGCGACGCGGTGACGCAGGCGCTGGCGTCGCTCGATGCGGGCACGACGCGGGTGGCGGAGCCCGACAGGGCCGGCGGCTGGCGGGTCAACCAGTGGCTCAAGAAGGCGGTGCTGCTGTCGTTCCGCCTCAACGACAACCGGGTGATGGACGGTGCCGGCGCGCCCGCGTTCGACAAGGTCGCCTCCAAGTTCGCAGGCTGGAACGAGGCCGCATTCCGCGCCGCCGGCTTCCGCGCGGTGCCCGGCTGCGTGGTGCGGCACGGCGCGCATGTCGCGAAGGGCGCGATCCTGATGCCGAGCTTCGTCAACATCGGCGCGCACGTGGGCGAGGGGACGATGGTCGACACCTGGGCGACCGTCGGCAGTTGCGCGCAGATCGGGCGCAACGTCCATCTGTCGGGCGGTGCCGGCATCGGCGGCGTGCTGGAGCCGATCCAGGCCGATCCGGTCATCATCGGCGATGGCGCCTTCATCGGCGCGCGGTCCGAGGTGGCGGAGGGCGTGCGCGTCGGCGAGGGCGCGGTGCTGTCGATGGGCGTGTACCTCGGCGCCTCGACCAAGATCGTCGACCGCGCCACGGGCGAGGTGTTCCGGGGCGAAGTGCCGCCCTATTCGGTGGTGGTGCCCGGCACGTTGCCGGGGAAGGACGGCGGCCCCGGCCTCTACTGCGCGGTGATCGTCAAGCGGGTGGACGCGCAGACGCGGTCGAAGACCAGCATCAACGACCTGCTGCGCGACTGATGCGCGCGCGGCTCCTGCTCGCTCTGGCGGTCGCCATCGGTGCCATCGGCGGGGCGCCGGCGCAGATGCACCAGCCCGCATCGGTGCCGACGACCGCCGCCAGCGTCATCCGAACCTTCCCGCACGACCCGCGCGCGTTTACCGAGGGGCTGCTGTTCCACGACGGCCACCTCTACGAGAGTACCGGTGAGCCGGGCCGCTCGTCGATTCGCGAGGTCGATCTCGCGACCGGCAAGGTGGTGCGCAGCGTCGCCATCCCGCCCCCTACGTTTGGCGAAGGCATCGTCGTCTGGGGTCGGCAGATCATCAGTCTGACGTGGCAGGACGGCATCGGCTGGCGCTGGTCGCTCGAAGACTTCAAGCGCGTCGGCAGCTTCCGCTATCCGGGCGAGGGCTGGGCGCTTACCACCGACGGGCGGTCGATCATCATGTCGGACGGGACGGACCAGCTCCGCTTCCTCGATCCCGTGACGCTCGCCGAGCGAAGCCGGTTGAGGGTGATGGACGGCAACCGCCCCGTCGATCAGCTCAACGAGCTGGAATATGTCGATGGCGAGATCCTGGCCAACATCTGGCGCACCAACCGCATCGCGCGCATCGATCCGGTCAGCGGCGTTATCATAGGGTGGATCGACGTGTCGGCGCTGACCGCAAAGGTGCATCCCACCGACCAGGACGACGTCCCCAACGGCATCGCCTGGGACGCCGCGCACCGGCGGCTGTTCGTCACCGGCAAGGACTGGCCGATCCTGTTCCAGATCCGGCCACCCAAAGGCTGACTTTCCGTTTTCAGCCCAGCTTCGCCGATCGTATCGACAACGCGCCGCCGCCTGCCTAAGCGCGGAGCAACCAGGGAGAACGCCATGTCAGTTACCGCGAGCAACGTCCTCGATCGTGTCCTCGTGCTCGAGATGGTGCGCGTCACCGAAGCGGCGGCGGTGGCGGCGTCGACGATGACCGGGCGTGGCGACGAGAAGGCGGCGGACGCGGCGGCAGTCGATGCGATGCGCACCGCGCTCAACGAGCTCTACATGGACGGCACTGTGGTGATCGGCGAGGGCGAGCGCGACGAGGCGCCGATGCTGTTCATCGGCGAGAAGGTCGGCTCCGCGATCGGCAAGGGCCCCAAGATCGATATCGCGCTCGATCCGCTCGAAGGAACGACGATCTGCGCGACCGCGGGCCCCAACAGCCTGGCTGTGCTCGCGATCGCGGAAGAGGGCGGGCTGCTCAACGCGCCCGACGTCTACATGCAGAAGATCGCATGCGGCCCGGGATACCCTGAGGGCATCATCGACCTCGACAAGTCGCCGACGCAGAACGTGGAGGCGCTCGCGGCGGCCAAGGGCGTGGCGGCGCGCGACATCGTCGCCTGCGTGCTCGACCGTCCCCGGCACGAGGCGCTGATCGCCGAGCTGCGCGCGATCGGGTGCGGCGTGATGCTGATCGGCGATGGCGACGTCGCGGGCGTGATCGCGACCACCAACCCCGACACGACGATCGACATCTACATGGGATCGGGCGGCGCGCCGGAGGGCGTGCTGGCGGCCGCTGCGCTGCGCTGCGTAGGCGGGCAGTTCAAGGGACGCCTGCTGTTCCGCAACGACGACGAGCGCGGCCGCGCCGCCAAATGGGGCGTGACCGATCTCGACAAGCAGTACGACCTGACCGAGCTTGCCAAGGGCGACTGCATCTTCGCGGCAACGGGCGTCACCGACGGATCGTTGCTCGCCGGCGTCAAGCGCAAGAGCGGCAAGATGACCACCGAGAGCGTCGTGATGCGCGCCTCGTCGGGCACCGTCCGCTGGGTGAAGGGCGAGCACCGCATCGGCTGACCGTCGGCGGGCGGGCGGGCAGTTCCGGTGAACGCCTGGCCCACCGCGTTGCTGCTCGCGGCGCTGCTGCCGATGGTGCGGCAGGTCCGGGGAGCGCGGGCTGCCCCCATGTGGCGCGGAAATCGCTTCCGTCGGTTCGCCATCGGCGCCTTGTGGCGGTTCGGCCTGCCCGTTCCCGTGCTGCTCGTTCTGGCTGGGCGAGCGTCGGCGCTCGTGATGGTGCCGCCGGAGTTCGCGCCGGTGACTCGGCTGTTGGGCCTGGGTGACCGCGATCCGTGGCTGGTCGGCGGCATGGTCGCAGGCGCGCTGCTCGGCATGGCGGCCGCGTCGGGCATCGCGGCCTGGCGGGCATGGCGCGGACGCTCGCCGCGCTACTGGTTCGGCGAGTTCGCCAGCCTGGAGGCGACCGATCCCGCGGATCGCGGATGGGCGACGGTGCTGAGCTTCGTCGCCGGCCTGACGGAGGAGGGGTATTTCCGCCTGCTCCTCCCGCTGCTGGCGGCGATGGCGCGGCCGGGCGGCGGGGGCGCGCTGGCGGGCTTTGCGGGATCGACAGCGCTGTTCGGTTTCGCGCACCGCTATCAGGGCTGGCGCGGGGTGGCGACGACGACGGTCGTCGGCGCAGGCCTGACGGCCTTGTATCTCGGCAGCGGCAGCCTGGCGCTCGCGATCGGCTATCATGCGCTGATCGACGTCGGCAGCCTGGTGGTGCGGCCGTGGGTGCGGCAGGCGGTGCGGCGGCGGAAACACGCGAAACTTTTCTCAAACCGTTAAGGCTGAGCTTGTCGAAGCCCTGTCCTGTCTTGCCAAAGAAAGGCAGCCCCCTTCGACGCCGCTTGCGGCGTCGCTCAGGACAGGCTTCAACAAGCTCAGGGTGAACGGAGTTTGAGGCAGGAGGGACACGCATATGCGCATCGGGGCATTGATCGGGGCGAGCATCTTGGCATTTTCGGCCGGCGGACAAGCCGCTCCTCAGTCCGCGCCGCCGCCCGCCGCCGCGAAATCCCCCTTCACCTTCGAGGAGGTGATGATCCCGATGCGTGACGGCGCGCGGTTGCAGACGGTGATCCTGCGTCCGACGGGCCGGTCCGACAAGCTGCCGATCCTGCTCCAGCGCACGCCCTATGGCGTGCCCGATGCGGCGCCGCCGGGCGCGGGGCGGTATGAGACGCTGATGCGCGACGGTTATGTCTTCGTGTTCCAGTCGATGCGCGGGCGGTTCAAGTCGGACGGCGTCTTCACGCTGTCGACCGCGGTTCATCCCGGCGACTCCAAGGCGGTGGACGAATCGACCGACGCCTACGACACGATCGACTGGCTGGTGAAGCACATATCCGCCAACAACGGCCGCGTCGGCATCTGGGGCGTGTCCTATCCCGGGCTCACCGCCGGCATGGCGCTGGTCCACCCGCATCCGTCGCTGAAGGCCGCGAGCCCGCAGGCGGCGTGGGTCGATTATTGGCAGTCGGACGACCTCCACCGCAACGGGGCGCTGCGGCTGAGCTACGCGACCGACTGGGTGTCGTCGCTGCAGCTCGACAAGACCGCGAACACCGATTTCGCCTATCCGACCCGCGACACCTACGAGTGGTTCCTGGGCAAGGGCGCGGCGGCGAACATCGATCGCGACAGCTTCCAGGGGCGCGTGCCGATGTTCACGGCGCTGGTGGAGCATCCCAACCACGACGCCTTCTACACCGGGCAGAACTGGCAGACCGCATTCGGCCGCACGACGGTGCCGACGCTGAACGTCGCGGGCTTCTGGGACCAGGAGGACCCGTCGGGGTCGTGGCGCATCTACGCGCAGCAGAAGAAGGACGATCCCCGGCACCTCGCGCAGATGGTGTCCGGCCCGTGGAACCACGGCGGCTGGCAGGGCAAGGGCGACACGCTCGGCCCGATCCCGCTGCCGCAGGAGAGCGGGACGCAGTTCCAGGAGCAGATCCAGGCGCCGTTCTTCCGCTACTGGCTGCATGGGCAGGGCGAGCGGCCGGACTTCACCGCGAAGATGTTCGAATCGGGCTCCAACATGTGGAAGACCTATGCAAGCTGGCCGCCCGCCGGCGCGCAGGCGACCGCGCTGTACCTCCATGCCGACGCCAGCCTGTCGTTCACCGCGCCGGCGGCCGACGAGGGGTGCCGGCAGTACATCTCCGATCCCGCCAACCCGGTGCCGTTCCGCGCGCGACCGATCTCGCCCACCTATCCCGCGCCCGAGTGGCGGTGGTGGGAGGCGGCGGACCAGCGCTTCGTCGATCACCGCCCGGACGTGCTGAGCTGGACAAGCGCGCCGCTGGCGGCGGACCTGACGGTGACGGGCAGCCTGGCGGCGACGATCTTTGCCTCGACCACCGGCACCGATTCGGACGTGGTCGTGAAGCTGATCGACGTGCTGCCCGACGACACGCAGGCCTATGATCCCGCCAAAGCGAAGCTCGGCGACTATACGCGGCAGCTGGGCGGCTATCAGTTGCCGGTCGCGATGGACGTGCGGCGCGGGCGGTTCCTCGCGAGCGACACCGATCCGCAGCCGCTCGTGCCCGGCAAGGTGATCGCCTGGGACGTGCCGCTGCGCGACCACGACCACGTGTTCCTGAAAGGGCACCGGATCATGGTGCAGGTGCAGTCGAGCTGGTTCCCGATGATCGACCGCAATCCGCAGACCTTCGTGCCCAACATCGCGAAGGCGAAGCCGGCGGATTACGTGACGGCGACGCAGAGCGTGTGCTTCGCGCCGGGGCAGGCATCGCGGGTGATGCTGCCGGTGATGCGGTGAAGCTTACCTATTATAAAGACCCAGTTTGTCATCTTTATAGCTAGTTAAGATCGACGGGCTTCTCTATAAGATTCGATTGCGTCATCGCCACGGTCAAGCTCTTCTTTAATGATAGCTTCTATTTCCTCTGGGTCCACGCCGACGTAAGTTACAACCCTGTCCATCGGAAGGCCGATACCCCAATGTGGTTCAAGTACGTGTTCGCGGTGACCGCGATGAAAGGCATAACGCAGCCTTTCAAAGGCGTCTCGCTTACGTAGCTCTCCTTTGCTTAGGAGACCTTTTCTACGAGCCATTCTTTGTGCCCATTCATCCTTCGCGTGTTCCTCATCGTTCATACTCATTTCCTTTGCTAAGAACTTTCTCAATATTCAGCTCTTCAGCCGCCACCCGGTCCGGAAGATCACGACGATCACGCCCAGGCACAGAGCCAAGAACCCCGCCGTCACCGCCAGGCTGATCCCGACGCCCACGTCGCCCTGGCCGTAGAAGCTCCAGCGAAAGCCGCTGACGAGGTAAAGCACCGGGTTGAACAGGCTGATCGTCCGCCACGGCTGGGGCAGCATGTCGATCGAATAGAAACTGCCGCCCAGGAAGGTCAGCGGTGTGATGAGCAGCGCGGGCACGACCGACAATTGCTCGAACCCCTTCGCCCACAGCCCGATGATGAACCCGAACAACGAGAAGGCGACGGCGGTCAGCAGGAAGAAGGCGAGCGCGGCGAGCGGGTGGTCGATCCGCACCGGCACGAACAGCCAGGCGGTGGCGAGGATCAGCAACCCGATCGCGATCGACTTGGTCGCCGCCGCGCCGGCATAGCCGATCACCATCTCGACCGCGGTGATCGGCGCCGACAGCAGTTCGTAGATCGTGCCGGTGAAGCGCGGGAAATAGATGCCGATGGACGCATTGCCGATGCTGTTGGTCAGGACCGACAGCATGATGAGCCCCGGCACGATGAAGCTGCCGTAGGCGACGCCGCCGACCTGGCTCATCCGGCTGCCGATCGCACCGCCGAAGACGACGAAATAGAGCGCGGTGGTGATGACCGGGGTCGCCAGCGTCTCCCAGATCGTACGCAGCGCCCGCGCCATCTCGAAGCGATAGATCGCCCAGACGCCATGCGTGTTCATGCGGCGCTCGCCACCTCTGGCCGCCCGACGAGCGACACAAAGATATCCTCCAGGCTCGACCGGTGCGTCTCCAGCCCGGAAAAGCCGATGCCGAGCGTCGCGAGCTCGGCCAGCAGCGCCGCCGTGCGATCGTCGCCCGCGATGTCGTACCGCAGCCGGTGCCCGTCTTCCTCCAGCACCAGCGGCCAGCCGGCGAGCCCCTCGGGCAGCGCCGCTAGCGGCCGGTCGAGCGCCAGCGTTAGCGAGCGGCGGCCGAGCTTGGCCATCAGCGCGGCCTTGTCCTCCACCAGCAGCAGGCGCCCGCGGTCGATCACGCCGACGCGGTCGGCCATCTCCTCTGCCTCCTCGATGTAATGGGTCGTCAGGATGATCGTCACGCCGCGCTCGCGAAGCCGGTGGACCAGCCCCCACATGTCGCGGCGCAGCGCCACGTCGACGCCGGCGGTGGGCTCGTCGAGGAACAGCACATCGGGCTCGTGGCTCAGCGCCTTGGCGATCAGCACGCGCCGTTTCATGCCGCCCGACAGTTCCAGGATCTTCGCGTGCCGCTTGTCCCACAGCGACAGGTCGCGCAGCACCTGCTCGATATAGGCGGCGTGGCCCGAGCGGCCGAACAGCCGGCGACTGAACGTGACGGTCGCCAGCACCGTCTCGAACATGTCGACGTTCAATTCCTGCGGCACCAGCCCGACGAGGCGGCGCGCCTGGCGGAAGTCCCGCACCGCGTCGTGGCCCGCGACGGTCACGTGGCCCGCGGACGCGGTGACGATGCCGCAGACGATGTTGATGAGCGTCGTCTTGCCCGCGCCATTGGGGCCGAGCAGCGCGAAGATCTCGCCGCGCCGGATCGCCAGGTCGACGGGCTGCAACGCGACGGTGCCTGAGGCATACGTCTTGGAGACGCCCTCGATCAGCAAGACGGGGTTCTCAAGGTTCGTCGCAGCGCTCACGTCGCAGTGCTCACGTGGCGGTCCGACCGGTGCGCGCGGCGGCGACCGCAGTACGCAACTGATCGAGCGTCTGCGCGCCGGTCAGCACCCGGTCGCCGATCACCCAGCTCGGCGTACCGCCAATGCCCAGCCGCTGCTGCATCGCGAGGTTCGCGCGGATCTCCGTGTCGGCCGCCGGCTCCGCGTCGGCGGCACGCGCGGTATCCACGCCCGCCGTTCGCTCCGCGGCGGCGATCGTCGCGTCGCTGACCGGCCCGGCCGCGTAGAGCGCGTCGTGGAAGCGCGCGAACCGGCCCTGACGCGCGGCGAGCAGGCTGGCCCGCGCGGCGACGAGGCTCGACTGGGCGAGCACCGGCAGCTCGCGATAGACGATCCGTACGCGCGGTTCGGCGGCGACCAACTCGCGGATCGTCGGCAGGCTCGCCCGGCAGTAACCGCAATTATAGTCGTAATATTCGACCACCGTCACGTCGCCCTTGGGATTGCCGGCCCAGGCGCTGCCGACGGGCGTCTCGATCGCCGGGCGGTTGGCGGCGACCTGCCTGCCCGCCTCGCGCTCCTGCAGCCGGCCCATCGCCTCCTGGATCACCTCGGGATGGTCGAGCAAATAGGCGCGGATCGCCTCGCCCCCGCGCGCGTCGCTTCCGCTCCCGCCGCTCCACCAGAGCACCGCGCCCGCGCCGAGCATCAGCCCCAGCACGGCGCCGATATACGGCGTCCAGCGGCTCAATGCTTGTGCTTCCGGCCGTCGTCGAGCTCGTTCTGGTTGGTCATCGCGATGTCCTGCGCGCGGAACCAGTCCGGGCTGTTCTGGGGGATGCCGGCCATCGCGTTGCGCGCGGTGAAGGCGGCGATCTTGGTATTGCCCGTCAGGCTCGCCTGCTCGGCGGTCGCGAGCGCGGCGCGCGCGTCGTCGCCCTGCAACGCATAGACCTGGCCCAATTGATACCAGCCGAACGGATTGTCGTCGTCCCGCGCCACCGCGACGCGCAGCACGCGCTCGGCTTCGGGATAGTTCGCCTTGTCCTCGGTCGCGATCAGCGCGTGGCCCAGCGTCGTCGCGATCAGCGGTGCGTCGCGCGATCCGTCGACGGCGCGGCGTAGTGGCGCCAGCGCATCGCGCGGCCGCCCCGCCTCCAGCAGGATCTGGCCGCGGATCTCCTCGAAATACGGATCGTCGGGCTGCGCCGTCACCAGCGCAGTCGCCTCGGCGTCCGCCTGCTCCGGGAAGCCCGATTTATGGTACGCATAGGCGCGCGCGTAATGTGCGTAGATCGACTGGTCGGACACCGGATACTTGCCGAGCGTGTCCTTGGCGGGGGCGACGAAGCCCTGCAATTTGGCGCGCACCCGCAGGAAGCGGACGTTCAGCGCTGCATCGGGCTTGGTGTGGAAGGCGGGCGACGCCTGGATGTCGGCGCTCAGGTCCGCGATCCGCTCGCCGGTGAGCGGGTGGTTCTGCATGAACGGATCGAGCTTGCCGGTGGCGGACCAATAGGCCTCTTGCGCCTGCAGCTTCTTGAAGAAATCGAGCATGCCCTGGCCGGTGATCCCCGCCTCGCGCAGGAACTTCGCGCCGGTCGCGTCCGCGGTCG
The DNA here is from genome assembly GCF_964237335.1 of uncultured Sphingomonas sp. Taxonomy (NCBI): domain Bacteria; kingdom Pseudomonadati; phylum Pseudomonadota; class Alphaproteobacteria; order Sphingomonadales; family Sphingomonadaceae; genus Sphingomonas; species uncultured Sphingomonas sp. The sequence goes on along the minus strand of NZ_CAXSHM010000001.1, from coordinate 96,466 downwards.
CCTCCGTGGTGCGCGAATAGGCGAGGTAATTGCCCAGCGCCGCCTGCTGCCCCGCCGCCATGATCCCCGCCGCCGCCTCGCCGCCGCCCGCGGCCGCGGCCGCGATGCCCAGCACGATCGACAGGATCTGGATGCCCATCGCCGGCCGCACGCCCTCGTTGGCGAGCACGACATGCCCGTCGGCGATATGGCCCAGCTCATGCGCGATCACGCCCTGAACCTGGTTGGCGTTGTCCGCCGCCGCGATCAGCCCGGAATTGACGTAGATCGTCTGACCGCCCGCCGTAAACGCGTTGATCTCGTCGTCGTTGATGAGGACGACCTTGACGGTCTTGGGGTCCATGCCCGCCGCCTTCACCAGCGGCGCGGCCATGTCGGCGAACATCGCCTCCGTCTCCGCATCGCGCAGGATCGACTGCGCCGCGGCGGGCTGGGAGGCGGCGAGTGTCAGCGACGCCAGAGCCGCGAGGCGTAGCGATCTCCGGAATTGGGACCTTGATGCGGCCGCAAGGTCCGATATCCCGACATTAGCGCCCTCGGTCCCGAACGATGCGGCGTGAGGTGACTGGCGAACGAGGCGGAAGGCGCGGTTCGGCATCGCCGCCCATAAGCACAATCGGAGGATACAGAACAGGGGCAAGCGTCGTCGGTGCAATGTCGACCGCGCCGGGTCGCTGGCCTTTCGAAACTAGTCGATCAGAATGGGGCGGGAACGGCGTGGATCATCCGGAGCGCCGCAATGCGATCGCCGTCGAGCGCCAGTTGGATGGTCCAGACCATTGCGCCGCGCGGGTCAAAGGCATCGAGCTCCCAGGTCTCGCGCGGGGTGCCGGTGACGCCGGCGAGATCGACGGGACTCAGCAGCGGTGTCACTATGTATCGACCGACCGCGAACGTGCGGTCAAGCGGCAGAGCCGAGAGAAGGGCGCTACGTTCCGCTCCGTCTGGAGTCCTGAAGATCAATGGGACGGTGCCGCCGTCGCCGATCGACACGGTGGCATCGACGTGATTCGGGTGAGCAGCCGCGGCAGCGAGCAGGCGCATGATCGTGAAGGCGCGCGGACGATCGGACGCGTCAACGCCGAAGAACGTGGCAACCGGCGCCTCGCAATCGCCGTCGGCGGACGCCAATCGGTAGCGGCTGGGCTCGGTGATCAGCACACGCGCCGCACCGATCGCGGAGCCGGTGACGTGCCAGCTCCGCTTGACGCAGAAACCGGACGCGCGATCGAGTGTCGCCGCCGCGATCAGCCTGACGTCGAGCGGCGGGACATACGGAGGTGGCGGGACCGGCGCCGCCATTCGGTTAGGCCATCCGACGTCGACGATCGCCGGATGGCCGGGCGCGAGCAACGCGTCGGCGAGCGCGGCTGGGGTCATCGCCTCCGCCTCTGCCTGCGTCAAAGGCGCGGCATCACCACGCAATGCGACCGACGCGCCGGCGAGGAGAAGGGCAAGGCCCGCTACGAGCATCTTACCCTCCCCCTTACTCACGCCCCGAAGGTGCGCTGCCACCAGCCGCGACGGGGGGGCTCCGACGACTCGGGATCGCCGTCCGTCTCCGACGCCTCCGCCTGGACGGGAGCATCGGCATCTTGTGGCGCGGCCGCCGGTTCGGCCGAGACGATCGCCTCGTCCTCCGCCGGGACCGCGCCGTCGACCTGCGCGGTCTCGGTCAGCGCCGGGATCGCGGGCGCGCTCTCGTCCGCGTCCACCGCCGGCACGTCGGCCTTGCGCCGCGACCGGCGCCGGGGCGTAGGCTCGGCAGCCGTTGCTGTCTCCGGCTCCGGCGCCGCGTCTGCTATTGTCTCAGCCACCGGCTCGCCGACAGGCTCGGCCGTTGCCGGTACGTCGGCGGCCTTGCGGCGACCCCGACGCGGCTTGGGCGGCGCTTCCTCGGCGACCGGCTCGGCCGGCGCCGATCCCACCGCCGCGTCCGCCGCGCGAGCCCGCGGACGGCGGCGGCCGCGTGGCGCCTCCGCCGCCGGTTCGGCCACGACGGCCTCGACCGGGCTATCGGACGCATTACCCTCGGTCGCGAGATCGGACGTCGGCTCGTCCCCATCATAGGACGCGACGACCGCCTCCGCTTCGGCCTCCGACACGTCGGCAGTCAGTTGCGGGTCGACGATGCTGTCCGCGCCCGGCTCGGCCTCACCCTCCGTGCCGACGCCGACCGCGCCGTCCTCGCGCGGGCCGCGACGACCCCGGCGACCGCGCCGTCCGCGACGGCGCCGGCCTTCGCCGGCATCCTCGTCGAGCGGTGGCTCGCCGACGAATGCGCCGGCTTCAGACAGCTCGTCGCTCGCCGGCGCGTCGCCGCCGACCTCGAGGACGTCGGACGCATCCTCCTCATCGACCTCCGACTCCGCGTCGGTCGCATCGACCGCGGCATCGCCCTCGCCCGGGCGATTGCGCCGGCCGCGACGGCGACGACGGCGCCCGCGTCCGCCGCGCTCCTCGCCCTCCGCACGGTCCGCGCCGCGCTCCGGACGCTCGGCGCGCTCGGGCCGCTCCTCGACCTGCTCGACCTCCTCGACCTCGTCCTCCTCGATCTCCGGCTCGTCGACGTAATCGTCCTCGACCTCCTCGATCGGCCGGTCGAAGCGCGGCGGATGCGCGGGCGGCGGCCCGCTCGCCTCGACCGCCATGCGCGCGCCCTCGCGCTCGCCGTCGGGCAGGATCTCGACCATCACGCCATAGGCCTGCTCGATCTCGGCGATGTCGGCGCGCTTCTTGTTGAGCACGTACACCGCCGCTTCCTGGCTGGCGTGCAGCGTCAGGCACGATCCGCGCCCGCGCGCCGCCTCGTCCTCGATCAGCCGCAGCGCGGAGAGGCCCGCCGACGACGCCGTGCGGACGAGCCCCGTGCCCTCGCAATGCGGACAGCCGCGGGTGGAGGCCTCCAGCACGCCGGTGCGCAGCCGCTGCCGGCTCATCTCCATGAGGCCGAACGACGAGATGCGACCGACCTGGATGCGCGCGCGATCGTTGCGCAACGCTTCCTTCATCGCCTTCTCGACCTTCCGGACGTTGGAGTTGTTGTCCATGTCGATGAAGTCGATGACGACGAGCCCGGCCATGTCGCGCAGCCGCAACTGGCGCGCGATCTCCGCCGCCGCTTCCAGGTTGGTCGCGGTCGCGGTCTGCTCGATATTGTGCTCGCGCGTCGAGCGGCCGGAGTTGATGTCGATCGATACCAGCGCCTCGGTCGGGTTGATGACGAGGTAGCCGCCCGACTTCAACTGCACCACCGGGTGGTACATCGCCGACAGTTGCTCCTCGACGTGGCTGCGCTGGAACAACGGGATCGGATCGCTGTAATGCTTCACGCGGCGCGCGTGGGCGGGCATCAGCAGCCGCATGAAGTCGCGCGCCTGGCGATAGCCCTCCGTGCCCTCGACGATCACCTCGTCGATGTCCTTGTTATAGATGTCGCGGATCGCGCGCTTGATGAGGTCCGAATCGCCATAGACCAATGCGGGGGCGGCAGACTTGAGCGTGTTCTCGCGGATCTCGTCCCACAGCCGGGCGAGATAGTCGAAGTCGCGCTTGATCTCGGTGCGCGTGCGCTGCAGCCCGGCGGTGCGCACGATGCAGCCCATCGAGGCGGGCAGCGACAGGTCCGACATGATCGTCTTCAGCCGCCGGCGATCGGCGGCGTTGCTGATTTTGCGGCTGATCCCGCCGCCGTGCGACGTGTTGGGCATCAGCACGCAATAACGGCCCGCGAGCGACAGATAGGTGGTGAGCGCCGCGCCCTTGTTGCCGCGCTCTTCCTTCACGACCTGGACCAGCAGCACCTGGCGACGGTGGATCACGTCCTGAATCTTGTAGCGGCGGCGCAGGTTCATCCGCCGCTGGCGCAGCGCCTCGACCTGATCGTCGTTGCCGTTGCCGCGCAGCGCCTTCGCGGGCGCATCGACGGCGCCGTCGTCCTCGTCGTCCGCCGCCGCATCGACCTCCGGGTCGTCGAACCGGTCGTCCTCGTCGTCGGCCGGGCCGCCGTCGTCGTCATCGTCCTGCTCGGCGCGCAGCGCGGCCTCCTCCGCGGCGTGCTCCGCTTCCTCGCGCAGCAGCGCCTCGCGGTCCTCGCGCGGGATCTGGTAATAGTCGGGGTGGATCTCGGAAAAGGCGAGGAAGCCGTGGCGGTTGCCGCCGTAATCGACAAACGCCGCCTGCAGCGACGGCTCGACCCGGATCACCTTGGCGAGATAGATGTTGCCCTTGAGCTGTTTGCGCTCGGCGGACTCGAAATCCAGTTCCTCGATGCGGTTACCGGTGACGACCGCGACTCGGGTCTCTTCCCGGTGGCGTGCGTCGATCAACATACGCGTGGTCATGAAAACGTCTCCACGCGCCCGGGCCGCCTGGGGGCAGGACGACTGCCGATGGGGCCGGGGCGCGATGATGGATGAAATGGGGATGGACGGAATGGGAATGGCTTGATGCCGGACCGGTGTCCGCCAAGCGAAGGACTGCCTTCGCCCGCGCGCGCCGCCGGGGCGTGGTGCCTCCGGCCGGACCCGCGACGACGCTGCCGCCGGCGAAAGCCGGGCGGATCAGCGGACGGGGGCGTTGCGACATGCGGACGTCAACCTGGAATCGCCGAAACCGGAACGAAACCGGGTGGGCGGTGTTACCGGAACTGAAGCGCACACCCCAAGGGGCGGCTCCGCCGGTTGCGCTCTAGCTAGCATCGTACCGACCAGGCTTCAACTCCCGCCGACACGGCAGGATATTGCCGGTGCTTGCCGGCAGAAAACTGCCGAACGGCCGGTTAACCCCATCCCGCAATCGCGTCTTGAGCCCGCGCCGGTAGCCAGGGTCGCGAGAAAAGGGATTGGTGCTCATGGATTTGCGCTGGACGAGGATCGGCGTTGCGCGGCATGCGCTGCGGGTGGTCGTGCCGATTGGCCTGATGCTTGCCGCCTCCCTGGGCGTGCCCGCCGGGGCGGCGACCGTCACCGGCGTCACCGTCGATGCGCGCGCGATCACGATCCGCTTCGACGATGCGGTCTCCGCCGCATCCTGCGCACTGCTGCCACGGCCGGATCGCATCGCCGTCGATGTGTCGGGCCTCGATGCGGGAGCAGCACCGGCGGTGGCCGGTCTTGCATCCGAAATGAGCGAGACGGCCGGACCGGACGGGACGACCCGGCTCGTCTTCCAGCTCGCACGACCGCAGGAAGTGACCGACGGCCAATTCGAGCGGGGCGGCCGCACCCTCGTCCTGTCGCTCCGGCCGGTGGACCAGGCGGGCTTCGCCGCCGCGGCCGCGACCAGCCACCTCGATTTCTTCCCGTTCAGCTTCGGCAACCACCCCCACCCGCTGCCCCGCGCCCGCGCCGTCGCGACCATCCCGGCGGTGGCGACGAGCATCAAGCTGCCGCGCGTGCAGGGGGATGAAAGCCGGCCGCTGGTGGTGATCGACGCCGGCCACGGCGGCTTCGACCCGGGCGCCATCTCGGCGGAGACGGGGCTGCGCGAGAAGGACGTGACGCTGAAGATCGCGCAGGCGATCCGTGACGAGCTGCTCCGCTCGGGCCGGGTGCGCGTGGCGCTGACCCGCGACGACGACCGCTACCTCGTCCTGCGCGAGCGGTTCGGCATCGCGCGCCGGCTGCACGCGGACCTGTTCATCTCGATCCATTGCGACAGCGTGGGGGCAGGGGAGGCATCGGGCGCGTCCGTCTACACGCTGTCGGAGATCGCGTCCGACAAGGAGGCCGCGCGGCTGGCGCTGCGCGAGAACAAGGCGGACGTGATCTCGGGCGTCAACCTGGACGACGCGCCCGCCGACGTGTCGTCGATCCTGATCGACCTGACCCAGCGCGAGACGATGAACAGCTCCGCCGAGTTTGCGAAGCTGCTCGGCCGCGAGGGGCACGACCTGGTGCCGATGAAGCCCAACTTCCACCGCATGGCCTCGCTGATGGTGTTGAAGGCACCCGACATGCCGTCGATCCTGTTCGAGACCGGCTACATCTCCAACCCGCGCGATGCGGCCTTCCTCGACAGCGACGAGGGCCGCGAGCGCATCGCCCAGAGCATCCGCCGCGCGGTGGAGGTCCATTTCGCCCGCCGGATCGCGATGAAGTGATCGCCGGCGTTTCCGGGCCGGGTTCTTCCTGACCGGCGCCGAGCCCGCGCTTTCCTCGGGGCGCGAACCTGCTAGACGCGCGATCAGACCATGGCATCGCGTTCTTCCGACCCCGCTCTCCCGCCGCCGCAGGAGCGATCCTCCGCCGGCGGTTTCCGCCCCGCGTGGAGCCGCTGGTGGGTAAAGGTGCTGGCGCTCCTCGCGCTGCTTGCCGCCGCGGGGTACGGCATCCTGTGGGCGACGGTGATCCGCCAGTTGCCGTCGGTTGACGCGCTGCGGACCTACGAGCCGCCATTGCCTACCAACGTCCGCGGCGGCGACGGGACGCCGATCTATTCCTATGCGCGCGAGCGGCGGGTCGAGCTGTCGTACGCCGAATATCCGCCGCTGCTCGTGCGCGCGTTCCTGGCCGCGGAGGACAAGAACTTCTTCAGCCACCACGGCCTCGATTACGGCGGCCTCGCGCGTGCCGCATGGCAGGGCGCGGTCCACGGGTCGACGCCGCGCGGCACCTCCACGATCACGCAACAGGTGGTGAAGAACCTGCTGGTGGGCAATCAGGCGAGCTATTCGCGCAAGCTGAAGGAGGCGATCCTTGCCTACAAGATCGAGAACTCGCTGACGAAGCCGCAGATCCTGGAGCTCTACCTCAACCAGATCGCGCTCGGGCGGAATTCGTTCGGGGTCGAGGCAGCGAGCCACGCCTATTTCGACAAGGAACTGCCCGAGCTCGACATCGCGCAATTCGCCTATCTTGCGATCCTGCCCAAGGGGCCGTCCAACTACGACCCGTTCCGCCACACCGCGCGCGCGTTGGAGCGGCGGCATTACGTGCTGACGGAGATGCTGCTGAACGGCTTCATCACCCAGCCGCAATATGCCCAGGCGGACGCCGAGCCGATCGGCGCGATCCTGCGCCAGACGCCCAAGTTCGAGAAGATCGGCGGCTATTTCGTCGAAGAAGTGCGCCGCCAGCTGATCGACCGGTTCGGCGAAACGGAGCGCGACGGGCCGTACAGCGTCTATTCGGGCGGGCTGTGGGTGCGCACCTCGCTCGATCCCGCGCTCCAGCAGGACGCGGAGACGGCGCTGCGCGACGGCCTATTGCGCTACGATCGCGGGCGCGGCTGGAACGGCCCGCTGCACCATGTCGACATCGACGGCGACAACTGGTTGCAGGCGATGCTGAACGCCAACATCAGCATCAACTATTCCGACTGGCGCGCCGCCATCGTGATCGCGCGCGACGGCGAGGCGTGGCGGATCGGCTTCCCGGACGGCTCCACCGGCCGCCTGCCGAGCTATGGTGCGTCGATGCCGGTACGCGGGCAGGGCCAGGCGGCGTTCAACGCGATCAAGGTGGGGGACGTGCTGGCGGTGGCGCCTGCGGGCGACGAGTGGTCGCTGCGCGGCATCCCCAGGATCTCGGGCGGCTTCGTCGTCGAACAGCCGCAGACGGGCCGCGTGCTCGCGATGCAGGGCGGCTTCGAGGCCAGCGTCCAGGCGTTCAACCGCGCCACCCAGGCGGAGCGCCAGCCCGGCTCCGCGATCAAGCCGATCGTCTATTCGGCGGCGCTCGAGAACGGGATGACGCCCGCCTCGATCATCGTCGACGGGCCCTATTGCGTCTATCAGGGCGCGCGGCTCGGCCAGAAATGCTTCAAGAACTTCGGTGGCGAGGGGAGCGCGGGGCCGCACACGATGCGCTGGGGCATCGAGCAGTCGCGCAACCAGATGACGGTGCGCGCCGCCGCGCAAACGGGGATGCCGCACGTCGTCCAGCTCATCAAGGATATGAACATCGGCGACTATAAGCCGTATCTCGCCTATTCGCTGGGCGCGGGCGAGACGACGGTGAGCCGGATGGTCAACGCCTATGCGGTGCTCGCCAACCAGGGGCGCTGGCACGACCCGTCGCTGATCGACTTCGCGCAGGACCGGCACGGCAAGGTCGTCTGGCCCGAGAACTGGCGGCCGTGCGATGGGTGCAATGCGCCCGACTGGAACGCCAATGACGGCAGGGGCGGCGCGATGCCCCGCCCGGTCCCGCGCGGGCGGCAGGTGGTCGACGCGATGACCGCCTATCAGATGGTGCACATCACCGAGGGCGTGATCCAGCGTGGGACCGCGGTGACGTTGCGCGATCTCGACCGGCCGATATTCGGAAAGACGGGCACCAACACGGGTCCCACGGACGTATGGTTCATCGGCGGCACGCCGCAGATGATCGGCGGCCTCTACATCGGCTATGACACGCCGCGCAGCCTGGGCGGCGCCGCCCAGGGCGGCACGATCGCCGCGCCGATCTTCAAGCAGTTCGCGCTCAAGGCCTATGACGGGATGGAGAAGCTTCCGTTCCGCGCGCCCGAGGGCATCCGCATGGTGCGGATCGATCGCGGATCGGGCCGACCGGTCTATGGCACCTGGCCCGACACCGCCGATCCCAAGGCGGCGGTGATCTGGGAGGCGTTCAAGCCGGAAAGCGAACCCCGCCGCATCGCCCGCCGCACATCGGCCACGCCGACCGCTCAGGGAGCGCGCCCGACCGGCCGGCCCAAGCCCGCCGACAGCGAGTTCCTGCAGAGCCAGGGTGGCATCTACTAGGCCGGGGCGACAAGCTGAACGCCGTCTCGTGTCGCAAGCGAGCTGACGTGACCTCCGTCCACGTGAAATACCCTGGACGTCATCCATGCGATAAGCACGCTGTCATCTGCCATTACGCAACGCTTTCCAGCAGGCTCCACAGAACCTCAGTGTGGACAACGGGGATGCCGACGTCTTTGGGCCAGAAGGCGCCGCTATAGCCGGCAATGAAATGCCCGGTCAGCGGGCGGCCGAGTTCGTCGTGGCGATCCAGCATTGGAGCGATCGGATTGTCCGGAGCCGGCGCGGACACGATCTTCCCATCACGGAAGATGCCGGCCTCGCATTCATGGCTGAAAATGGTGCCGCGTGGGTCCAGCCCATCGGCGATCACCATCAGGTCGCGGGCCGAGACCTCCAGATCTACGTCCATCCATAGGCACATCAGCGGCGGCGGGCGCCATCGTCGAAACGTGTCCGCGAAAAAGCCCTTGTGGAAACTGACGCACTCGACGGCACCAAAGCGCGTGACGTGATCGCGCACCTCATCGAGGCTGCCGGCGTAATCTCCTGCCGTGTAGCCGGAACCGGGAGCGGGAGGCAGTCCCTCGAACGAATCGAAGATGTGCATTCTCAAACCCAGCTGCGCGCAGGCAAAGCTGAGCATCGCCGAGCTATAGCCCTTGAAGCAGCCGAACTCGGCGAACTCGCCAGCCACACCCCATGATCGAAGCACGTAAAGCTGATGGATGATGGCGAACAACTCGCGCACCGAGTTCGGTTTGCAATGGAAATCAGCCGCACCGGGCCTGGAAGAACGGTTGGTGGCCGGGAAGTGCCGCTCGACGAAACGGCAATGCGCCCAGGTCGCCGCCAGATAGCGCGTGTAGCTGGCAAAAGCGGGCAGCGCGTTGATGCCCGGGGTGCGAACGATCTGCGCGAGCCGCCTGGCAAACCTTGCCTGCCCCGCCATCGCGCCGAGATCTTCGCAATCTTCAGGCCAGACCGCGGCGATCGCATCGATCACCGGCTTGGGAAACGGCCCGGAAATGCCACTGTCCCCGGCCTCGCCCAGTCTGCGCTCCAGATCATCGCCAGCGGCGCGGAGGGTCGCGATGGTCGCGCTCGGTAGCCAACGCGAGCCATAGCGCGCGACGATCCGCAACTCACCCAAGCTTTGGGATGCCAGCGCCCCGACCGGAAGGTCGAGGGCGAAACCACTTGTCGTGGCCGCAGTTCGCTCGGGAAGAAAATGGGCGACGTCCAGGCGGGGCATCTGCGGGCGGCCGCGTGCGAGGCAGCGACCGTCCAGCCACACCTCCATCACCAGCGGGCCACGCCCAAGCGCCCATCCCACGACACGCGTGCCCGTCAGTGCGTCGACGTGTCCGCGTGGCGTCATATATTCATGAAATTGGCGCACGACCGGAAGGCGCGTCCACTTCATGAAGCCGGACCTCGCTCAGATTGCGACGCGCTTCTTGAACAGGCGAAAGTCATCGTTGTTTCAACCTACACGACTGGCGTTGCCACCAATGCGACAGAAAACAAGAAACGCTTCACATCTTGGCACTTGGCATAGACGATCCGAACAAAAGCAACACTTGCTCGCGCATCGCCATGACCCGAACGCCACATCACTCTTGATCTACTAGTGAGCAAAGGACGGCAACGGTGATGCCTCCATCAAATCGGCCGCCACCGCATAGCTAACAGGCTCCGCCATCGACGCGCGGGCAGGTAAACGAGCGTGGGAAACAGGACGTGGACGTGCAGCCGCGTCGTCGCGAGCCGCCAGGGCGTGGCCCCCACTTCGCATCCAGCGACGACTGGAGTCCGCGGCGCTTCGGACTCGTGGCGGTTCGAACAGCCGTCATCCCCGCCAACGTGGGGACCCGGCTCCAGCGCTTTGCGCCGAGCGCAGTGGTGGTCTATGTCGACACGACAGGAGATGGGTCCCCGCGTCCGCGGGGATGACGTCAGATCAGAGGAACACCGATGCGCGCCGAAGCGCAGGCCCATGTCAGTTCGATCAACGACGCGCTGGCATTGCTCCGCCGGTTCCTCGACTGGGACCGTGCGCTCCGCCGGCTCGACGAGCTGAACGCGCGCGTCGAGGACCAGGCGCTGTGGAACAATCCCAAGGCGGCGCAGGACGTGATGCGCGAGCGTCGCCGGCTTGACGAGGCGATCACCGCGACCCGCGCGATCCAGAGCGAGCTCGACGGCACGGTCGAGCTCATCGATCTCGCCGAGGCGGAAGGCGACACCGAACTCGAGGTCGAGGCGGTCGCCAGCCTGGCCGAGCTCGCGCGCCGTGCCGATACCGACAAGGTGAAGGCACTGCTGGCGGGCGAGGCGGACGCCAACGACAGCTATGTCGAGATCAACGCCGGCGCCGGCGGCACCGAGAGCCAGGACTGGGCCGAGATGCTGCAGCGCATGTACACGCGCTGGGCCGAGCGGCACGGCATGAAGGTCGAGCTGGTCGACTATCACGCCGGCGAGCAGGCGGGGATCAAGTCCGCGACGCTGCTGCTGAAGGGCGAGAACGCATACGGCTATGCCAAGACCGAGTCGGGCGTGCATCGGCTGGTGCGGATCAGCCCGTATGATTCGGCGGCGCGGCGGCACACCAGTTTCTCGTCCGTATGGGTCTATCCGGTGATCGACGACGACATCGACGTCGAGGTCAACGACGCCGACCTGCGCATCGACACCTATCGCGCATCGGGCGCTGGCGGCCAGCACATCAACACGACCGACTCGGCCGTGCGCATCACGCACCTGCCCACCGGTATCGTCGTCCAGTGCCAGAACCAGCGATCGCAGCACAAGAACAAGGCCGAGGCGTTCAACCAATTGCGCGCGCGGCTGTACGAGCGCGAGCTGGCGGAGCGCGAGGCGGTGGCGAACGCGGAGAACGCGACCAAGACCGACATAGGCTGGGGCCACCAGATCCGCTCCTACGTGCTCCAGCCGTATCAGTTGGTGAAGGACCTGCGCACGGGCGTCACGTCGACGTCGCCGGGCGACGTGCTCGACGGCGACCTCGATCCGTTCATGGCGGCGGCGCTGTCGCAGCGGGTGACGGGCGACGTCGCCGAAGTGGAGGACGTGGATTGACGATCGCGGGGGGCAGGCTCCGGGGGGGGCTGGCGGCGATGGCGCTGCTCGGGTCGACCTCCGGGTTGACGATGGTGGCGGCGTGCGACGGCACCAAGCCGCTGATCCGCCACGATGGCAAGGAGCCGGGCCCGTTCCCCACCCCGGACCGCCCGGTGGCGCCGATCGTGTCGCCGCGCTGGTCGACCGAGGAGGATCGCGACCGCAAGAACGAGGCCGGCGAGGTGATGGCCAAGGCCGGCATCGCCAAGGGCATGACGGTCGCGGACATCGGCGCGGGCGAGGGCTATTACACCATCCGCCTCGCCGCCCGCGTCGGCAAGGACGGTCGCGTGCTGGCCGAGGACATCATCCCCGCGGTGCGCGACACGCTGGCCGACCGGGTGGCGCGCCAGCGGCTCGACAACGTCTCCGTCCGGCTGGGCGGCGCCTCCGATCCCAAACTGCCCGACGACAGCTTCGACCGCGTGCTGATGGTCCATATGTACCACGAGATCGAGCAGCCCTACGAGTTCCTGTGGCGGCTGCGCCCCAGCCTCGACCGCACCGGCGAGGTGATCGTCGTCGACGCCGACCGGCCGACGCAATTCCACGGCACGCCGCCCGCGCTGCTGAAGTGCGAGTTCGCGGCGGTCGGCTACCAGCTCGTGCAGATGACGGACATGCCGTCGGCAGGCGGCTATCTGGCGGCGTTCAAGGCGGTGGGGCCGCGGCCGGACCCGGCGACTATCCACGCCTGCCGGTCGCCGAAGGGTTGACTGGCGGGACCGACAGATGCCGGGTATCGACGTGCGCCCCCGCCGTTCAGGCTGAGCTTGTCGAAGCCCTGCCCTTTTTCTCGAAGAAGGACAGCCCCCTTCGGCGAAGCTCAGGACAGGCTTCGACAAGCTCAGGGTGAACGGGTTGGAAATGAAGCGAAGGCCGTCATGCGCCAGTATCTCGATCTCCTCGACCGCATCCTGACTGCCGGCGCCGAGCAGCCGGACCGCACCGGCACCGGCACCTTGTCCGTGTTCGGCGCGCAGATGCGGTTCGATCTGCGCCAGGGCTTCCCGCTGCTGACCACCAAGAAGCTGCACCTGAAATCGATCGTGCTGGAACTGCTGTGGTTCCTGAACGGCGACACCAACGTGCGCTGGCTGCAGGAGCGCGGCGTCAGCATCTGGGACGAGTGGGCGGACGCGGAGGGTGACTTGGGCCCCGTCTATGGCCGGCAATGGCGCGACTGGCGGACGGCGGACGGCGGCCATATCGACCAGATCGCCGCGCTGGTGGAGCAGATCCGCCGCGAGCCGCACTCGCGCCGCCAGATCGTCACCGCCTGGAACCCCGGCGATCTGCCCGCGATGGCGCTGGCGCCGTGCCACTGCCTGTTCCAGACGCATGTCGCGAACGGGCGACTGTCGCTGCAACTGTACCAACGCTCGGCGGACGTGTTCCTGGGCGTGCCGTTCAACATCGCGAGCTATGCGCTGCTGACGCATCTGCTGGCCGACCAGTGCGGCTTGGCAGTGGGGGATTTCGTGTGGACGGGCGGCGACTGCCACCTGTACCTCAACCACCTCGACCAGGCGCGGCTGCAACTGACGCGGGTCCCCGGAGCCTTGCCGCGGCTGGAGATCACCCGCACCGCGCCGTCGGTCGACGGTTACGCACCGGAGGACTTCATATTCCACGACTATTCCCCCCAACCCGCGATCCGCGCGCCGGTGGCGGTATGATCCGCGCCGCCGCGCTCTTCGCGCTGCTGGTCGCGCCCGCGGTGGCGTCGGCGCAGAGCCTCGTCATACACCAGGTGCGCCCTTCCGCGATCGACCCGGGCGTAAAGGCGTTCGACGATCCCAGCATCGCGCTAGTCGAACGGAGCGTCGCGCCGGACGCGCCGCTGGTGCTGTTCTTCACCGGCACCGGCGGCAAGCCCGCGAACACGACGACGATCCTGTCGGTAATCGCGGGCCAGGGGTATCGCACGCTCGGCCTCTCCTATGACGACACGCCCGCCGTGGTGCAGGTGTGTCCGCGGGACCCGGACCCGGCCTGCGCGGCGCATTTCCGCGAGATGCGGCTGACGGGCACGGGGCCGGGAGCGCCAGGGATAAGGAACCCGCTCGCCGAGGCGATCGTGCCCCGGCTGGTCGCCGCGCTTCGGGCGCTGGATACCGCGGCGCCCAGGGAAGGCTGGGGGCAGTATGTGGATGCCGACGGCGCGGTGCGCTGGGATCGGATCATCGTGTCCGGCCTGTCGCAGGGCGCCGGCATGGCGGCGTTCATCGCCAAGCAGCACCTCGTCCGCCGCGTCGTCCTGTTCTCCAGCCCCTGGGAGTTCACCGGGCGCGATCGGCACCCGGCGCCCTGGATCGCCGGCCCGAGCGCGACGCCGACGACGCGCTGGTTCGCGGAATGTAACGCACGCGAAAATACGGTGCCGCTGATCCGGGCCGCTTATGCGGCGCTTGCCCTGCTGCCTGCGAACGTCCGCGTCTTCACCCTCGATCTGCCGGCGGGCGTCCATGAGGGGCCGAACAACCCGAACCCGTACCACGGCATCACGATCCGCGATCCGCGCTACGCCGACCAATGGCGCGCGATGTTCGGGCGGGCGGGCGATCCCCCTCCTGCTGATCCGACACCGTGATAACGCTGGTGCTGGCTCGCGCGGCCAACGGCGTGATCGGGCGTGACGGCGGGCTGCCGTGGCATCTGCCCGCCGACCTCCGCCGCTTCAAGGCGCTGACGCTCGGGCGGCCGATGGTGATGGGGCGCAGGACGTTCGAGAGCTTTCCCGCTCCGCTGCCCGGACGGCGGCACATCGTGCTGACCCGCGATCCGGCCTGGACCGCGACTGGCGCGGAGGTCGCGCGCTCGCCCGACGAAGCGCTGGCGCTGGCCGGCGACGACGTGTCGGTGATCGGCGGCGCGGCGGTGTTCGCAGCGTTTCTTCCGCTCGCGACCCGCGTGGATCTGACGGAGGTCCATGCCGAGCCCACAGGCGACACGATCGTGCCCCCCTTTACCGGCTGGCGCGAGACGGCGCGGGAGGATCATGCCGCCGAGGGAGCGCGCCCGGCCTACAGCTTCGTGACGCTGGAACGGTGAGCGGGGCTTTGCGGTCCGGGTTCCGCGCCCTATAGCCTCGCGCCATGCAACGGCTGGACGGCGGCTCGGCGGTTCCGCCGCACCTTGCGGGCGGCATCGTCGCGCTCGGCAATTTCGACGGGTTCCATCTGGGCCACCAGGCGGTGGTCGCCCGCGCGGTCGCGATCGCGCGGGCCGAGCGCCGGCCGGCGCTGGTGGCGACGTTCGACCCGCATCCGCGCGCCTTCTTCCGGCCCGACACGCCGCCGTTCCGGCTGACGACGATCGAGCAGCGGCTCGCGCTGTTCGCGGCGGCGGGGGTGGACGCGGCGGTGGTGTTCCATTTCGACGAGCAGCTCGCCGCGTTGACGGCGGAGGCGTTCGTCGCCGAGCGGCTGGTCCGCAACCTGGGCGTCGCGGGCGTGGTGACGGGGGAGGACTTCACCTTCGGCCGCGCCAAGGGGGGCACCGTCGGCGTGCTGGCGGAACTCGGCCGGATCGGCGGTTTCGCGACGGAGGCGATGGCACCGGTCGAACTGGACGGCGGCCCCGTCTCGTCCAGCCGTATCCGCGACGCGTTGCGCGAGGGGCGGACGGCGGAGGCCACGCGGCTGCTGACGCGGCCGTTCGCGATCGCGGGCGAGGTCATCCACGGCGACAAGGTAGGCCGCACGATCGGCTATCCGACCGCCAACGTCGCGATGGGCGACTATCTGCGCCCGGCCTACGGCATCTATGCGGTGCGCGGGCGGCTGGAGGATGGGCGCGTGCTGCAGGGCGCGGCGAACCTCGGCATCCGGCCGCAGTTCACCCCGCCCAAGGAGTTGCTGGAGCCGCATTTCTTCGACTTCGCGGGCGATCTTTACGGGCAGCGGATCGAGGTGGAGCTGGTGGAGTATCTGCGGCCTGAGGCGAAGTTCGACGGGCTGAAGGCGCTGATGACGCAGATGGACGCCGACTGCGCGCGGGCTCGGGCGGTGCTCGCCAGCCTTGATTGAACCCGTCACCCCAGCGAAAGCTGGGGTCTCGTTGGGAGCGGCGCGTTCCTGGCGAGAGATCCCAGCTTTCGCTGGGATGACGGAAATGCTTGGTGGGAAAGCGCGTTTTGCGTTGCCGCCGCGCCTTCGCTACAGCGCAGACACTCATGGCCGACGCTCCCGACACCCCCGCCTCGACGACGCGCGATTACCGCGACACCGTCTTTCTGCCGAAGACCGACTTCCCGATGAAGGCCGGCCTTGCCGCCAAGGAGCCGGCGATCCTGGAGCGCTGGGCCAGACTGGGCCTCTACGATCGCCTGCGCGAGCAGCGCGCCGGGCGCGAGCGGTTCATCCTCCACGACGGCCCGCCCTACGCGAACGGCAACATCCATCTCGGCCACTCGATGCAGAAGGTCCTCAAGGACTTCGTGGTCCGCAGCCAGACGCTGCTGGGCAAGGACGCGCCGTTCGTCCCCGGCTGGGATTGCCATGGCCTGCCGATCGAGTGGAAGGTCGAAGAGTCGTATCGGGCGAAGAAGCAGAGCAAGGACGAGGTGCCGGTCGACCAGTTCCGCGCCGAATGCCGCGCCTATGCCGCCAAGTGGGTCGACGTGCAGCGCGCGGAGTTCCAGCGGCTGGGCGTGATGGGCGACTGGGCCGACCCGTATCTGACGATGAGCCACGAGGCGGAGGCCGCGATCGTCGGCGAGCTGCTCAAGTTCGCGCAAGGCGGCCAGCTGTATCGCGGCGCGAAGCCGGTGATGTGGTCCCCCGTCGAGCGCACCGCGCTCGCGGAGGCGGAGGTCGAGTATGAGGACATCGTCTCGACGCAGATCGACGTGGCGTTCGAGATCGTGGAAGCGCCCAACGCACCCGAACTGGTCGGCGCGCACGCGGTGATCTGGACGACGACGCCGTGGACGATCCCGGTGAACCAGGCTTTGGCTTATGGGCCCGAGATCACCTACGTATTGGTCGAGATAGATGGAAGGCGGCTTTTGCTCGCCAGAGGCGATGAAGGATTTGCGCCAGTCGGCCCAGCGCTCTTCCGATGGCTCGGTAATGATGTGGAAGGTGTGACGCAGGCCATTCAGGCCGCAGCAGATCGCGGTGGTGCAATGCAGTTCCACGGGTCGGCGTTAAGCGGCGCCTTTGTCCGTCACCCGATGCACCATCTGGACGGCTTCTTCGCCAAGCCCCGCCCCATGCTGCCCGGCGATTTCGTCACCACCGACGCCGGCACCGGGCTCGTTCACATGGCGCCTGACCATGGCGAGGACGATTTCGAGCTGTGCAAGGCGCACGGCATCGATCCCGTCTTCGCGGTCGACGGCGCGGGGATGTATCGTGCCGACTGGGCGTGGCTGGGCGGGCAGGGGTCGGTCATCGCCAAGAAGTTCGTCAGCGCCGACGGCCCGATCTGTTCGGACCTGCGTGCGGCCGGCGCGCTGCTCGCCGCATCCGACGACTATGCGCACAGCTATCCGCATTCGTGGCGCAGCAAGGCGAAGGTGATCTTCCGGGCGACCCCGCAATGGTTCATCGGGATGGACCGCCCACAACCGTCCGTCACCCTAGCGAACGCTGGGGTCGCTGCGGGGCAGGGACCGTCCGCTCACGACGAGACCCCAGCGTTCGCTGGGGTGACGGACGAAGCTGGGGTAACGCAAAGTGCGGAAGGCAACGGCGCCACCCTCCGCGACATTGCGCTTGCCGCCATCGCCGACACCCGCTGGGTCCCCGCGCGCGCCGAGAACCGCATCCGCTCGATGGTGGAGGGCCGCCCCGACTGGGTGATCTCCCGCCAGCGCGCATGGGGCGTGCCGATCGCGCTGTACGTGAACCGGCGCACCGGCGCGTACCTGAACGACCCGGCGGTCAACGCCCGCATCGTCGCGGCCTTCCGCACCGCCGGCGCGGATGCGTGGTTCGTTGCGGATCATCAGGCGCTGCTCGGGCCCGACCACGAGCTGTCGGACTACGAGGTCGTCACCGACATCCTCGACGTCTGGTTCGATTCGGGCTGCACCTATGTCTTCACGCTGGAGGCGCGTTATGGCGAAGGCACGCGCGCGAACCTGTACCTCGAAGGCTCCGACCAGCATCGCGGCTGGTTCCAGTCGTCGCTGCTCGAAAGCTGCGGCACGCGCGGGCGGGCGCCGTACGAGGCGGTGCTGACGCACGGCTTCGCGCTCGACGGGCAGGGGCGCAAGATGAGCAAATCGCTCGGCAACGTCGTCGATCCGTTGAAGGTGATCGGCGAGTCGGGCGCGGACATCCTGCGCATCTGGGTCGCCTCCACCGATTATTTCGACGACGTGCGGATCGGGAAGGAGGTGCTGGCGGGCGCGTCCGACACCTATCGCAAGTTGCGCAACACCTATCGCTACCTGCTCGGCGCGCTCGACGGGTTCACGGAGGCGGAGCGGGTCGCGCCCGCCGACATGCCGGAGCTGGAGCGCTACGTGCTCCATCGGCTGGCGGCGCTGGACGCGGAGCTGCGCGCGGCGGCGCTGGCGTACGAGTTCAACCGCTACCTGCGGGCGCTGACGGACTTCGCCGCGGACGACCTGTCGGCGTTCTTCTTCGATGTTCGTAAGGACTCGCTCTATTGCGACGCGCCCGGCGACCTCAAGCGACGCGCGTACCGGACGGTGCTCGACACGCTGTTCCACGCGCTCGTCCGCTATGCCGCGCCGGTGATCCCCTTCACCGCGGAGGAAGTGTGGCAGGCGCGCTTCCCGAGCGAAGAGGGCTCCGTCCACTTCCTCGAATGGCCCGAGTTGCTGCCGCTCGCCGATACCGACGGGGTCATCGATCGCTGGGACGCGGTGCGTCACCAGCGGGTCCAAGTGACGGAGGCGATCGAGCCGCTGCGCCGCGCCAAGGCGATCCGCTCCAGCCTGGAGGCGGAGGTGAGCGTGCCCGCGATGCTGCTGCCCGAGGGCGAGGCCGCCGAGACGTTCATCGTCGCGCGCGTGGTGCCGGGCGGCGAGGTGACGGTCAGCCGTACGGCGTACCACAAATGCGGCCGCTGCTGGCGTCATCTGCCCGAGGTGATCGAGGACGCAACCCTGTGCGATCGCTGCGAAACGGTCGTCGGCAAGGTGGCCGCATGAGCCGCATCCCCCGCCTCGGCCTGCTCGCGCTGGTGCTGGTGTTCGCGGCCGATCAACTCGTCAAATGGCTCGTCACCGGACCGCTCGACATCGCGATGCTGGGCGACGTGAAGACGTTGCTGCCGGTCTTCGATCTGCGCTTCATCCCCAATATCGGGGTCTCGCTGGGGCTTCTGAACGCGACCTCGACCACCGCCCACTGGATGCTCGTCGCGTTGACCGGCGTGATCGCGATCGGCGTGCTGGTGTGGATGTGGCGCGAGCGGGCGCGGGTCGACCAGGCGGCGCTCGGCTGCGTCGCGGGCGGGGCGCTCGGCAACATCCTCGATCGCGTGCGGCTGGGCTATGTGACGGACTATGCCGACCTGCATTTCGGCGAGTGGCGGCCGTTTCTGGTCTTCAATCTCGCCGACGCGGCGATTACGGTGGGCGTTCTGGTACTTCTGGTGCGGGCGCTCCTTATGCGCGACAAGCGCCCCACAGCGGAGAAAGTTAATGCGTAAGCTCGGGTTGGCGGCGGGGATCGTCGCGGCGACGTTGGTGAGCGGCTGCGGCCATCGCGGGTTCAGTCGTACACGGTCGGGGCCGGATGAGCTGGCGGTCGTGCGCCAGCAGCCGCTGGTGATCCCGCCCGATTTCGCGCTCCAGCCTCCCCAGCCGGGCGCGGCGGCGACCGGCAGCAATAACGCGAGCGCGCAGGCGCTCGACGCGCTGTTCGGCGGCGCCGCGGCGCGGTCGGCGGGCGAGCGCGGTGTGGTGGACACGGCGGGCGGCGACCAGGCCGATCCTGGCATCCGCTCGGGCGCGGGCGATCCGGGCACCACGGTGGTCGACAAGGCCTCGACGACGCGCGACATCGTCGCGGCGCCGGAGGGCAATGGCCGGGACGCGGGCGCCACCGCGAAGTGACTTCCGCAAGGCGCCTTGGCTGATGGCGTATGACACAGCCGGGCTGCCGAGCCGCGAGCAGATCCTCGACTTCATCGCGACGTCCGACGTGCCGGCCGGCAAGCGCGAGATCGCGCGCGCCTTCGGCCTCCACGCACAGCAGAAGATCGCGCTCAAGGCGCTGCTGAACGACATGGCCGACGAGGGCCTGATCGATGGCGGTCCGGGAAGGGCCTTCCATGCGATGGGCGGGCTGCCCAAGGTGACGGTGCTGCGCGTCGCGGACGTGGACGACGGCGGCACCGTATGGGCGGTGCCCGAGCGGTGGGAAGCGGAGGGCGTGCCGATCCCGCGGCTGCGCGTCCGGGAGCGCAAGCGGGGCGCGCTGGGCGTAGGCGACCGCGTGCTCGCGCGGACGGAAGAAGCGGGCGCTGGCTGGATAGCCCACCCGATGAAGGTTCTGCCCAAGGGCGAGGAGCTGATGCTCGGCGTCCTGCGCGCGGAGGGCGCGACCCTGTTCCTCCAGGGCGTCGACAAGAAGGACCGCCGCGACTGGCCGGTGTCGGACGCCGGCGGCGCGCAGGCGGGAGATCTGGTGCTGGCGGAGCGGGCCGGCCGTCCGCCGCGCATCACCGCGCGGGTGACGCAGGTGCTGGGCGATCCCTTCGCGCCGCGCAGTTTCTCGCTGATCGCGATCCACAAGCTCGGCATCCCCGACGTGTTCGCGCCCGAGGCGCTGGCGGAAGCGACGGAGGTGGCGAAACTCCCCCTAAATCCTCCCCGAGCTAGTCTCGGAGTTACGGGTCGGATCGTCCCCCGGACGATCCTTGATCGCGCGGGGCGCGATCAACCCGGAACTGGGGACCGCTCGCCGCAGGCGAGTGGTGGAGGGGCGGTGAACGCAAGGTCACCGGCTTCGCCGGCCCCTCCACCAGCTTCGCTGGTCCCCCTCCCCGAGCAAGCTCGGGGAGGATTAGACAGGGAAGACCTCACCCATCTGCCGATCGTCGCGATCGATCCCGCCGACGCGCGCGACCATGACGACGCCGTCTGGGCGGCGCCCGACGACGATCCCGGCAATCCCGGCGGCTGGCGCGCGATCGTCGCGATCGCGGACGTGTCCTTCTACGTCCGCCCCGGCTCCGCGCTCGACCGCGAGGCGCGGGCGCGGGGGAACAGCGTATATTTCCCCGACCGAGTCGTGCCGATGTTGCCTGAGCTGCTGTCGGCGGACGTCTGCTCGCTGAAGGAAGGCGAGGACCGAGCGGCGCTCGCCTGCCACCTGCGGATCGGCGCGAAGGGCGACCTGAAGGACTGGCGCTTCACCCGCGCGACCGTGCGGATCACCGCCAACATCGCGTACGAGGACGCGCAGGCGCTGGTGGACGCGCATGAGGCTTCCTCATCCGATACCCCGTCACCCCAGCGAAGGCTGGGGTCGCTGTCGAGAGAAGGGGAACCCTCGCAGAGCGATCCCAGCGTTCGCTGGGATGACGGTTTGGTGCTGGCCGCCCTCCTCCCGCTCTGGTCCTGCTGGCGCGCACTGCTCGCGGCGCGCGAGGCGCGCGAGCCGCTGGACCTCGACCTGCCCGAGCGCCGCGTCGTGCTGGACGAGAAGGGCCGCATCATGTCGGTCGCCCCCCGCGAGCGGCTCGACGCGCATCGGCTGATCGAGGATTACATGATCGCCGCCAACGTCGCCGCCGCCAAGGCGCTGGAGGGCAGACGCGCGCCCGTGATGTACCGCGTCCACGAGCCGCCGGCGCGGGAGAAACTGGCGGCGCTCAAGGACTATCTGGAGACGTTCGACGTGCCGCTGGCGCTCGGCCAGGTGATCCGCCCGGCGACGTTCAACCATGTGCTCGCGCGCGTGGGTGAGGCGGATTTCCGGCCGCAGGTGATGGAGCAGGTGCTGCGCACGCAGACCCAGGCCTATTACGCGCCCGCCAACCAAGGCCATTTCGGGCTGGCGCTGGGCAGCTACGCGCATTTCACCTCGCCAATCCGCCGTTATGCCGACCTGCTGGTGCATCGTTCGCTGGTCGCCGCCTACGACCTCGGCCCCGGCGGCCTGTCGTCGGGCGAGACCGAGGCGATGGAGGTGATCGGCGAGGCGCTCAGCCGCCTCGAACGCCGTGCGATGGAGGCGGAGCGCGACACGATCGACCGCTACGTCGCCGCCTTCCTCTCGGAGCGCGCGGGCGAGCTGGTCGAGGCGCGCGTGACGGGCGTCACCAATTTCGGCCTGTTCGCGACGGTGGAGGGGATTGGCGGCGACGGCCTGCTCGCCGTTCGCGATCTGGGGGGCGAGTATTTTCGCTTCGACGAGGGCATGCGCACGCTGACCGGCGAGCATAGCGGCGAGCAGTACACGCTCGGCCAGCGGCTGACGCTGCGGCTCGCGGAGGCGAACCCGGTATCGGGTGCGTTGCGGTTCGAGCTGCCCGAAGGGCGCGGCGGTGGGATGCCCGCGCGCGATCCGGCCAAACCCGGGAAGGGCCCGCGCGTGCTCCACCGCCGCGGGCGACCCGCCAACATCCGGCATCAGGGGAAGAAACGATGAGCGGCACGATCGCAGCCACGATGGCCGCCCGCGCGCGGCGGCGGATCGTCGACCATTTCACGAGCGCCGGCGCGACGGTGGCGGCCCACGCGATCCCCTTCGCCGCGCCGACGGGCCGCATCGAACGCCACATCTTCCGCCGCATGGTGTCGTTCGGCGCACTCCACGAGACGGCGCCCGGCACCTATTGGCTCGACACGAAGCGACTGGCGGACTTCCGCAAGGAGTCGCTGGCGCGGGTGCTAACCGCGGTGGCAGTGGCGGGCTTCGCCGCTGCGGGGGCGATCGCGTTCGGGGGGTGAGGAGTTAGGTCGAAAAAGGACATCTTCTTCGGATATGGAGTGGATACTCAATCTTGTTCTCATCCCAACCCACCGTTGCCGAGCGAGTGACGTCCGCTTGCGCCCAAACGCGGCTATTCAAGCTCCTCGTTGCGCTTCCTCATTGCGGACGTTTGTTCAGCGGCTACGATGGCCTGATGGACGATGTTGGCTTCATAGCGCTGGCCGAAAGCGCAATCGGCTTCGTTGACGAACGGTGGGGTCGCCCTTTCGCGTGGGCGCTGGCGGTTATAGCAGTTGTGCTGCCAATCGCACTCGTTGCCTTCCTGATCTTTCGATAACGGCAGCAACCGCCCAAACGCAGTCGCTTAGGCATCCGCCGATTCACCTGACATTCGTGGTTCATCTACCCACCTTGATCAGAAATTGCCTTCTGCTACGTCCGGAACGGAGGTTGATCGATGACGCTGACTAGGCGCACTTACTTCATGTTCTATGCCGCGCTGGCGCTGTTTTCCTTTGTGCATTTGATCGCGGGAGCTGTATTTCCGTCGTCTTACGACCGCGAGGCAACCAAGTCGCTCATCTTCGCAGCAATGGTCGTCACGCTTTATATTTCAAGGTCGGACAAGCCTTACTTAATAAGCTCTATGCCTCTTCGCGCGATCGGAGGATGCTCCATGCTACTGGCTTTGGCGGTCGTTGCAACGATTGTCGGTCGTCCGTCGTGACGAGCGCGGCTATGCAATATAGCTAAGCGGCCGAAAGTGATGGCGATCCCGTTTGTGATCGTCATAACCATAAGGTGATCGGACCGGTGCTTGATCGCCGCTACGAAAGCAGACGGACTGTTCACCACCAATGCCCGACGCTGCCTTACCCGCTTGCGATGTTGGAAAGTCCATGCAAACCTGAGCGCTGCTTTTTCCCATCGCTGCTTCCCAACGCTTCTCGCGCCGAGCCCGCTGGCGTCGCCGCGAAAGTGCGTTTTGGTGTTACCTACTGTTACCTACTTTTGCGCCGGGCGGTGCGCGGAGCCATGGGTGCCCGCTACGCCGCCTCGCTGAACTGCAGCGCCGCCAGTCGCGCATACAGCCCGCCTTCCGCGATCAGCGCGGCGTGGGTGCCCTGTTCGACGATCCGGCCCTCGTCCATCACCACGATCCGCCCCGCCGCGCGCACCGTCGCCAGGCGGTGGGCGATCACCAGCGTGGTGCGGTGCGCCATCAGCCGTTCCAGCGCCTGTTGCACCAGTTGCTCGGACCCAGCGTCGAGCGCGCTCGTCGCCTCGTCGAGCAGCAGCACCGGCGCGTCGCGGAGCAGCGCGCGAGCGATCGCGACCCGCTGGCGCTGCCCGCCCGACAGGCGCGCGCCCGCTTCGCCGAGATAAGTGTCGAGGCCTTGCGGTAACTGGCGCAGGAACTCGGCCGCGTTCGCCGCCTCCGCCGCCGCCCAGACCTCTGCGTCGTCCGCGTCCCAGCGGCCGTAGCGCAGGTTGTCGCGCGCGGAGGCGGCGAAGATCACCGTATCCTGCGGCACCATCGCGATGCGGCCGCGGATCGCCGCCGGATCGGCCTGCGGCAGGGCGACGCCGTCGAGCCGTATGGTGCCTGCCTGCGGGTCGTAGAAGCGCTGGATGAGCTGGAACAGCGTCGACTTGCCCGCGCCCGAAGGCCCGACGATCGCCACCGTCTCGCCGGGCGCGATCGAGAGGCTGAAGTCGTGCAGCGCCGGCATGTCGGGCCGGGTCGGGTAACGGAACGCGACATGCTCGAACGCGACCGCGCCAAGCGGATGGCCGGGTGCGGCCTGCGGCAGCGCGACCGGATGGACAGGCGCGGCGATACCGGGCGCCTCCACCAGCAACTCGTGCAGCCGCTCGGCGGCGCCCGCGGCGCGTAGCAGGTCGCCATAGACCTCGGTCAGCGCCCCGAACGCGCCGGTGACGAGCCCGGCGGTGAAGATGAACGCGGTCAGCGACCCGCCCGACAGGCGCCCGGCCGCGACGTCCGAGATCGTGCTCCACAACAATAGCGTCACCGCGCCGAACAGCAGCATGATGACGAGCGCGGTCATCAGCGCGCGGATCAGGATCCGCTGCTTGGCCGCCGCGAACCCGCGATCCACCGCGTCGGCGAAGCGCCGCGCCTCGCGCTGTTCCTGACCGAACGCCTGGACGATCTTCATCGCGCCGAGCACCTCGACGACCATCGCGCCGATGTCGGCGATCCGGTCCTGGCTGGTGCGCGAATAGCCGCGCACACGGCGGCCGAGCAGCGCGATCGGCAGGATCACGATCGGGATCGCGACGATCAGCGATCCGGCGATCTTGGGCGCGAGCACGAACAGCGAGATGATGCCGCCGATGCCGGTCAACGTGTTGCGGAGCGCGATCGAGATCGTGCTACCCACCGCCGTCTCGATCTGCGCGGTGTCGGAGGTCAGGCGGCTGGCGATCTCGGACGGGCGGTTCTCCTCGAACCAGCCGGGCGACAGGCGCAGCAGGTTCGCCTGCACCGCCGCGCGGATGTCCGCGACCGTCCGCTCGCCGAGCCACGACACGCAATAGAAACGCACGGCCGTCGCGACCGCCAGCAGGATGACGAGGCCGAACAGCCCGTAGAAGACGCGGTCGATATGCGCCATGTCGGCGCCGTTGCCAAAGCCCTTGTCGATCACCGACTTGAAGCGCCACGGGATGAACAGCGTCGTTCCCGACGTGACGAGCAGCGCGAGCAGCGACGCCGCGATCTGCCCCGGATAGTGTGCGGCGAAGCGCCAGATCATCTTCAGGCTGCCGAGCCGGCGGGTGGGGGCGACGACGGGGGCGGGCTCTGGCATGCGGGTCCCGGTAGCAGCGGCGGTTGCTGCGCTCAACAGCGGGCTCGTCCGCGCGGCATGCCGTTGCTGCGATGCAGCATTGCCTGCCGGCCGATTTGCTTTACGAACCGGTCAATCTATTTCGTCCATGGACGGTGCCATGCTTTACGATGCCCATGAATATCAGCGCTCGATGCTCGCCAGTGCCGGCGCGATGGCCAGCTGGAGCGCGGGGCTGCTGCGCAACCCCTTGAACCCGTTCGGCTATTTCGGCGGCGGGCCCGTGATGAGCTCCGCGCTGGAGGTGTTCGCCCACGCCGCCGCGCCGCGCGGCAAGCCCGCGTTCGGGATCGACCATGTCGCGATCGACGGACGGGACGTCGCGGTCCACGAGGAGGTCGTGCTGCGGCTGCCGTTCGGGCAGCTCAAGCGGTTCCGCCGCGAGGGGATCGAGGGTGGCCCCAAGCTCCTGATCGTCGCGCCGATGTCCGGCCATTTCGCCACGCTGCTGCGCGGCACCGTCGAGCGGATGATCCAGAGCGCGGACGTCTACGTCACCGACTGGCGCGACGCGCGATGCGTACCGCTGACGGAAGGGTCGTTCGACCTCGACGACTATGTCGATTACCTGATCCGCTTCTGCGAGACGATCGGCCAAGATGGCGGACAGGACGGCGAGCCCCGTCCGCATGTCCTGGCGGTATGCCAGCCGTCGGTGCCCTGCTACGCCGCCGCCGCGCTGATGAGCGCGGACGCGCATCCCAACCGCCCGCGCACGCTGACGATGATGGGCGGCCCGGTTGATACGCGCGAGGCACCGACCGCGGTCAACACGCTCGCCACCAAACGCCCGCATTCGTGGTTCGAGCAGAACGTGATCGCGACGGTGCCGGCGAGCTATCCGGGGGCGGGTCGGCGCGTCTATCCTGGGTTCCTGCAGCTTGCAGGGTTCATGACGATGAACCTCGGCAACCATCTCGACAGCCATTATGGTATGTTCAAGCATCTGGTGGCTGGCGATGGCGAGGGCGCGGGCGCGACGCAGGCCTTTTACGACGAGTATCGCTCAGTCTGCGACATGACGGCGGAGTTCTACCTTCAAACGATCGACGTCGTGTTCCAGAGCCACGCGCTGCCACGCGGCGAGATGACGCATCGCGGCCGGCCGGTCGATCCGGCGGCGATCACCGACATCGGCCTGCTGGCAATCGAGGGTGAGCGGGATGATATCTCCGGCCTGGGCCAGACGAAGGCGGCGCTGACGCTGGCGACGGCGCTACCGGAAGAGAAGAAGCTGTATCACCTCGCCGAGGGCGTGGGCCATTACGGCATCTTCAACGGATCGAAATGGCGCGATCGGATTGCGCCGGTGGTCGAGGGTTGGATTGCCGCCAACGTTGGCTGAGCCTTGAGGCGACAATGTCTGCAAACTAAAAGAGCCCCGCCGGTCGTCCGGCGAGGCTCTTTTCCGTTGGAAGCCTGGATCAGGCGACCGAGTTGACCACCGCGTGGCTGCTCGATTCCTGCGGCTTGATCGTGCCGCCCAACAGCATCTTGAGCCGCCCGGACAGCGACACATCGGTCTCCCAGAGCTCGGCGGAGCGTATGTCGAAACGGTTGAGGCGCGCGTCGGTCTTGCCGTTGGGAAACCACGACTCGACCCGGTTGTCCCACAATTTGTCGAACGTCGCGCGATCGGTCTCCTCGCTGATCGTGCCGGCGAGGCAGGCGAAGAAGTCGTGCCCCTTGCCGACGAACTGCGCCATCGCCTCGCCACCCTTTGCGATGCGATTGCCCGGGGCGGAGAAGACGAACAGCGTGTTGGGCTGATCGTCGTCGGTCTTGACGTTCATCGGCTCCGAATGGTTGCCATCCATCAGCCCGATCATGACGAAGGGGCTGGACTTCAGCTTCTCGAGGAACTTGGCGGCCACTTCCTGCGGCGTATCCTTGTCGGCCATGATCGTCTCCTGTGATCGGTTCGGCTGGAGAACGACCGCCGGGGAGGTTGGTTGCGAGCGCTTTCGTTGGCCGCAGACATGCGCCGTTGCCTCCATTCCCGAGGTGTTGTGCAGTTAGGACGGGCAGCGCACAACAAGGGTGGCAGCGATGGTGCTGCCGACGCAGAAAGGTAAGTCTATGACATTTGCCGATCTGTGCCTGTTCCTGAGCGTCGTTATCGCGTTCGCGACCTTGGTCGTGAAGGTGATCGAGGTAGCTCGCAAAGGATAGGTACACGGGCGGGGTCCGGGCTGACACTCGGACCCCAAACGATTGAGCCCCGGCCGCTGACACGACCGGGGCTCGCAGAGAGGCGCCTATGACGTCGCCGCGCGATTACATAGCTTATCGCCCGTTATCGTTCAACTCACAGCACCTCGAACAGCCCGGCCGCGCCCATGCCGCCGCCGATGCACATCGTGACGACGACATGCTTCGCGCCGCGACGCTTGCCCTCGATCAGCGCATGGCCGGTCATGCGCGCGCCGCTCATGCCATAGGGATGGCCGATCGCGATCGCGCCGCCGCTGACGTTCAGCCGCTCCTCGGGGATGCCGAGCTTGTCCTGGCAATACAGCACCTGCACCGCGAACGCCTCGTTCAATTCCCAAAGGCCGATGTCGTGCATCTTCAGCCCGAACCGCTCCAGCAGCTTGGGGATCGCGAAGACGGGCCCGATGCCCATCTCGTCGGGCTTCGTGCCTGCCACCGCCATGCCGATGTAGCGGCCGAGCGGGTTGAGGCCGCGCTTCTCCGCCAGTTTCTCCTCCATCAGCACCGACGCCGACGCGCCGTCCGACAGCTGCGACGCGTTGCCCGCCGTCACGATCGCGTCCGGTCCCATCACCGGCTGCAGCTTCTGCAGGCCCTCCAGCGTCGTGTCAGCGCGGTTGCCCTCGTCCTTCGACAGAGTGACTTGCGTGTGGGAAACCTCCTTGGTCTCCTTGTTCACGATCGCCATCGTCGCCGTCACCGGCACGATCTCGGCGTCGAAGCGCCCGGCCGCCTGCGCCTCGGCGGTCAGCCGCTGCGAGCGCAGGCCGTATTCGTCGCACCGATCCCGCCCGATGCCGTAACGCTTGCCGACCACCTCGGCGGTCTGCAGCATCGGCATGTAGATGTCCGCATGCAGCGCCAGCAGCTCGGAATCGGGCGCGACGCGCATCTGCGGGGTCTGGACAAGGCTGATGCTCTCGACGCCGCCGCCGATGGTCACGTCCATGCGATCCTCGGTGATCTGCTTGGCCGCGGTCGCGATCGCCATCAGGCCGGACGCGCACTGCCGGTCGAGCGACATGCCCGCGACGGTAGTCGGCAGGCCGGCGCGCAGAGCTGCGTTGCGCGCGATGTTGCCGGCCTGATGCCCCTGCTGGAGCGCGGCGCCAAACACGACGTCGTCCACGTCCGCGCCGTCGATCCCGGCACGCTCGACGGCGGCCCTGATCGCATGGCTCGCCAGCGTGGGCGAGGGCAGGTTGTTGAACGCACCGCGATAGGCGCGGCCGATCGGGGTGCGGGCGGTGGAGACGATGACGGCGGATCGCATGGGAGATGCTCCTGAAAGGTAAGGGAAGATCGAGGTGCCGGGTTTCAGGTGAAGACCTGGCCGATCCACTCGGCGACCAGTGCGGGCTTGGCCTGCCCCTCGATCTCGACGGTGAAGCTGGTGGTCTGCTGATACTGGCCTGGCCGCTTCTCCTCGAAGGCGGCGAGCACGAAGCGGCCGCGTACGCGGGAACCCGAGCGGACCGGGGTGACGAAGCGCACCTGGTTGCCGCCATAGTTGACGCCCATGCGCGCGCCCGCCAGCCGCGGCGCGTCCGGCACCTTGGCGGACAGTAGGGGCATCAGCGAAAGCGTCAGGAACCCGTGCGCGACGGTGCCGCCGAACGGCGTCTGCGCCGCGCGGACCGGGTCGACATGGATGAACTGGTGGTCGCCCGTCGCCTGCGCGAACTGGTCGATCATCGCCTGGCTGACCTCGACCCAGTCGCTCACGCTCTCGGTGCCGATGCGGGTCTTCATCTCGGCAGGCGTTAGCTCCGGCACCGTTCCACTCCCTCGCGCATTGGCGCACCATGCGTCGCGCGTCCTCTAGCCGCGCCCGCTCGTCGATCGCAAGTCAAACCGAACCGGAACCTCTAACATGGCCACTGCCCACGTCTCCGCTGCCCGTGCCGACATGCGCCGGCTGCACCGCGCCGCCGAACCCGATGTTCTAAGACCGCTGCTGGCCCGCGCCGCGACGACGCCCGACTCGCGCGAGCGGACGATGGGGACGGCGCTCGGCCTGCTCGCGGACCTGCGCGCGGCGCAGAACAAGGGGTGGGTGAACCGATTCCTGCAGGAGTACCGCCTCAACTCGTCGGAGGGCGTGGCGCTGCTCAGCCTCGCCGAGGCGTTCCTGCGCGTTCCCGATCCGGAGACGGCGGACCTGCTGATCGCCGACAAGCTGGGCGAGGCGGATTGGCGCGCGCATGCCGGGCGATCGTCGTCGCTGCTGGTCAACTCGGCCACCTGGGGCCTGGTGGTGGGCCGCGCGCTGGTGGGGGACGGGGGCGGTACGCTGCGGCGTCTGATCGGCCGCGCGGGCGAGCCGTTCGTGCGCCAGGCGGTCGGGGCGGCGATGAAGACGATGGGCGAGATCTTCGTGATGGGCCGTACCGTCGACGAGGCGATGGCCCGGATGCGCCGCACCGAGCACAAGGGCTTCACCGCCAGCTTCGACATGCTGGGCGAGGCGGCACGGACGAGCGAGGATGCCGCGCGGTATTTGGACGCCTATCGCGGTGCGATCCGCCAGATCGGTGCGATGGCGCACGAGGGGCATTCGGTGTCGATCAAGCTGTCGGCGCTCCACCCGCGCTACGAGGTCGGGCAATACGACCGTTGCGTGCCCGAGCTGACCGCGATCCTGCTCGAGCTCGCCATCATGGCGCAGGATGCGGGTATCCACCTGACCGTCGACGCCGAGGAGTCGGAGCGGCTGGAGATGAGCCTCGACATCATAGAGGCCGTGGCGCGCCAGCCTCGTTTTCGCGGCTGGGACGGGTTCGGCATGGCGGTGCAGGCGTACTCGAAGCGCGCACGGCCGGTGATCGCCTGGGCCGACGCGCTGGCGGGCGAGTGCGCGCAGCGGTGGAACGTCCGGCTGGTCAAGGGCGCCTATTGGGACAGCGAGATCAAGCGCACGCAGGTCGAGGGCATACCGGATTATCCGCTATTCACGCGCAAGGCGGCGACGGACGTGAGCTATCTGGCGGTCGCGCGCGACATGCTGGATGCGGCGAACATTCGGCCGGCGTTCGCCAGCCACAATGCGCTGACCGTCGCCACCATCGCCGAATGGGCGGGGAACCGACGCGATTTCGAGTTCCAGCGGCTGCACGGCATGGGCGACGGTCTGTACGAGCGGCTGGTCCGCGAGCACGGCTACCACACGCGCGTCTATGCGCCGGTGGGCGGGCACCGCGACCTGCTCGCCTATCTGGTCCGGCGGCTGCTGGAGAACGGAGCGAACTCCTCGTTCGTCCACCAGCTCGCCGACGAGCGATTGTCCGAGGCGGAAATCCTCGCCGACCCGGTCGCGAAGATCGCAGGCGTGGGCGGGGCGCGGCATCCGAGCATCCCGTTGCCGGTGGATCTGTTCAAGGCGGGTGATGGGCATCGCAACTCGGCGGGGTTGGACCTGGCGGATCGCGAGGTGCTGGCGGGGGTGGCGAGCGCGGTGTCCTCTTCCCGTCACCCCGGGCTCGACCCGGGGTCCCGCTTTCCGGGAGCGCACGAGGAAGAAGCGGGACCGCGGCTCAAGGCCGGGGCGACGGATAAGAATGATGGGGCGGAGGATGTAAGCCCGGCCATCACCCGCGCCCACGCCGCCTTTTCCGCTTGGTCCCGCACCCCGGTCGATCAGCGCGCCGCCTGTCTCGACCGTCTCGCCGACCTGCTGGAGCGCGATCGCGAGCACCTCATGGCGATCTGCGTGCAGGAGGCGTTCAAGACCATCCCGGACGCGCTCGGCGAAGTGCGCGAGGCGGCGGACTTCTGCCGCTATTACGCCCAGCAGGCGCGCCGGGCGCTGAACCCGGTCGAGCTGCCCGGCCCGACCGGCGAGCGCAATGTCCTGCGGCTGGAAGGTCGCGGCGTCTGGGCGACGATCGCGCCGTGGAACTTCCCGTTGGCGATCTTCCTCGGGCAGACGGTCGCCGCATTGGTGACGGGCAATACGGTGGTCGCCAAGCCCGCACCGCAGACGCCGCGCATCGCCGCCGCGGCGGTCGCGCTGGCGCACGAGGCTCGCGTGCCGGCCGACGCGCTGGTGCTGGTAACGGGCGGTCCGGACGTGGGTGCGGCGCTGACGGGCGATGCACGGATCGCGGGCGTCGCCTTCACCGGTTCGACGCCCACCGCCCGCCGCATCGCGCGCAGCCTGCTGGAGGACGACACGTGCCCGCTCGTCCCGCTGATCGCCGAGACGGGCGGGATCAACGCGATGATCGTCGATTCCACCGCGCTGCCCGAACAGGTGGTCGCGGACGTGGTGACGAGCGCTTACCGCTCGGCAGGCCAGCGCTGTTCGGCGCTGCGGCTGCTGCTGGTGCAGGAGGAGGTGGCGGACGGGCTGCTCCACATGCTGGCGGGCGCGATGGACGAACTGGTGCTTGGCGACCCCGCCGATCCCGCGACCGACATCGGCCCGGTGATCGATCGGGCGGCGTACGACCGGCTGATGGCCTATCGCGAGCGGGTGCGCGATCGGACGGTCAAGACTGTGCCGGTGCCCGATGCCGAGGCCGGGGGCGGCCTGTTCGTGCCGCCGACGCTGGTGCGGCTCGACCGGATCGAGGAGCTGACCGCCGAGTGGTTCGGCCCGGTCCTCCACGTCGCGACTTGGCCGGCGGGGCAGCTCGCCGAGACGATCGCGCGGGTGAACGCCAAGGGCTTCGGCCTGACGATGGGCCTCCACAGCCGCATCGCGCGCGCCGCCGAGCTGGTGGAGGCGGACGCGCGGGTGGGCAATCTGTACGTCAACCGCTCGATGATCGGCGCGGTGGTGGGCAGCCAGCCGTTCGGGGGCGAGGGGCTGTCGGGCACCGGGCCGAAGGCGGGCGGGCCGCATTACCTGCCGCGCTTCTGCGTCGAGCGCGCGATGTCGGTGGACACGACCAGCGCCGGCGGCAACGCGACGCTGCTGAGCCTGGACGAGGGCGGGATTTAGGGTGCTGAATCGGCCACCGTGATGTCCGCGAACCTCGTCACCCCAGCGCACGCTGGGGTCTCTTCGTGGCGGCGCGTGGCCGTTCCAACTACGAGATCCCAGCGTTCGCCGGGATGACGAACAGGGTAAACTTAGTCCGGACTGCTCGCCAGCCAGATCAAATGCACCGGTCCCTTGCCGTTCTGGCGCGCGCGGACCTTGCGTTCGTCGACCGCGAACCCCGCCTGCGCGAGCCGCCGCGCGAAGGCGGCGTCCTGGCCGGCGGACCAGATCGCGAGCACGCCGCCCGGTGCCAGCGCCGCGCGGGCGCCGGCGAGCCCGCGCGCCGAGTAGAGGCTGTTGTTCGCCGCTCGCGTCAGCCCGTCGGGGCCGTTGTCGACGTCGAGCAGGATCGCGTCGTACCTGCCCGCGGCTGACGCGATCGACGCGCCGACATCCTCGATCCGCAACTCGACGCGCGGATCGTCGAGGCAGCCGGCCGTCATCGCCGCCATCGGCCCGCGTGCCCAGTCGACGATGCCCGGCACCAGCTCCGCGATGACCACCCGCGCCTCCGCGCCGACCGCCGCCAGCACGGCGCGCAGCGTGAAGCCCATGCCATAGCCGCCGATCAGCACGCGCGGCGCGGGGGCGGTCAGGCGCTCGCAGGCGAGCGTCGCCAGCGCCTCCTCCGATCCGCTCATCCGGCTGCTCATCAGCTCGTTGCGGTCGAGCACGATCATGAAATCATCGCCGCGCCGGAACAGCCGCAGCGGCTCGCCGCCCGGCACCTCGGCGAGGCCGATCAATTCGCGCGGCGTCATGCAGGTGGGGCGGGGGAGGGGATCATGCCCCCCGCGTACCGTGCGGGGGCGCCGCAGACCATGCCAAACGAAAGGGCGCCCGCTCCCTTGGAAGCGAACGCCCTGACTAGGCTGTATCGAAAGACCGGCCTTTAGAAGTCGACCCGTGCGCCCATGCGGAAGTAACGGCCGATGAAGCCCTGGCCGGCCCAGGCCGGGTTGAACTGGTACAGGCTGTACCCGGCGCTGGGATCGTACGGCGCCTTGACGTCGAGGATGTTGAGGACGTTCAGGTACAGCGTGAACTTCTCCTGCACCTTGACGCTGGCGGTCATGTCGACGTCGATGAAGTGCTTCGTCTTGCAGCTGATCGGGGTCGTTGAGTCCGCATAGGTGATGACCGAGACGCCGAGGCTGTCGGCGCAATCGTAGCGAATGCCGCCGAAATCGGTCGACTCAAGCTCATAGCCGCTCGTGTAGTTGACCGTCACCGACAACGTCGCCTTGTTGTTGAAGTCCAGCGTGTTCTGCCAGTTGCCGCGCCACTTGGGACTGCCCGAGCAGGAGGTGATGTTGCAGGGGCTGAGCGTACCGTCATAGCGCTGGACGCCGGTGCTCAGATTCTCGGCAAGGTACATGAGATAGGTGGCGCTCAGATTGCTCGTCAGCCGTACGCCGGCGAACAGCGGCGTACGCGCATTGATGCTGAAGTCCATGCCATGCGTGTTGAGCGAGTTGGCGTTGGTGTAGACGCTGGTGACGTTGCCGAGCAGCGGCAGGGAGCCCGGGAAGGCGGTGTCCGGAAGCCCTGCCGTCGTCGTGCAACCCGGCGTATTGGTGACGCCGTTGTTGGCGTAATATTGCGTGATCGCTCCCGAGCAGTCCGGGGTGGTGATCAGGTCCTTGATTTTGATATGATAGTAATCGACCGTCGCCGTGATGAAGCGGGTCGGCTCCAACACGATACCCAGCGTGTACTGGTCGGACTTCTCCGGCCGCACCGACGGGTTGCCGATCGAGGTCAGGCCATAGCTGTACGACTGCTTGGAATAAGCGTCGTTGCCATGCGCCGCGAGGAAGGCCGCGCCGCCCGGTGTCGAGTTTGTGATCTGGCTGTTCACATATCCCGTGGTCGGGAGTCCGAACGCCTCGTTGAAACTCGGGATCGCGAAGCCCTTCGAGTAGGTGCCCCGCAGCTTGATCTGGCTGATCGGCTTGATCTGCGCCTCGAACTTGGGCGAGAAGTTGCTCTGGCCCGTCGAGTAATGATCGTAGCGACCCGATGCCTTCAGATCGAGCTGGGTGATGATCGGCGCGTCGACCTCGAAGTAACCGGATTCGACGTTGCGCTTGCCCTGCACGCCGACGGCATTGATGCCGTAGTAACGGTCATAGGGGTCCGCCTCGTTCGGCGCATTGGCGCTGGGGTTGGTAATCGATTCGTGACGGAACGCGCCGCCGACCGCGACCTGCAGGTCGCCGCCCGGAAGCGTGAAGAACGAATGCGCCAGCGATGCCTGGACGAGGCTGAGGCCCGAGACGGAGTTGTTCACTTGAACCGGTGCGAGATAGTTGCGTTCGGCTTGTGAATTGAGTGACGGGTTGACGAAATTATACGAACCGTCGGCGATCACGTCGAGAAGATGCTGCGCAAAGATATAGTTGTTGCTCTCGTACCGCAGGAAGGCGTTCGAGTGCGTCGCGTCGACGGTGTAGTGCCAGCTGTCGTTAGCACCGAAGGAGCCATTGACGCCCGCGGTGTAGCGGAACGTCTGCGTCAGCGTGTCGTCCTCGGTCGGCAGATCGTAAGTACCCAAAATACGCGCGGTCTCACCCAGCGCCGCGAACGGGTTCTGCGGGTTGAGCGTGCCGTTGGCGCCGGTGCAGGCGGCCGTCGTGCCGCGCGGGCAGACATAGACCGGCAGCAGCAGCGGGCTGAGCGTCACCTGCGTGCCGCCCGCCGCCGTCTGGCCCGCGAAGGACTCGGGCGTCAGCGGGTTGATCGTGCGCGTCTGATAGAAGTTGAACATCGCGTATGCCTGAGCGTGGCTGCCCAGGTTCACGGTCAGATGCGCATTGCCACCGATACGCTGGAGGTAACCGCTATACTCATAATATTGATTAACATTATCCTGCTGACAGACTGTCGCGGGTGCGCTCGGCCTGTTTAGGTTAGCTGCTGTAGCGGTCGAGGCGAGCTGCGCTGCGTTTAGGTTCACCGACGGCAGGTTTTGACACCCGAGCGACGGGTTCAGGTTTTGATATGCCGACCCAGGGACTGCCGCCGTGCCGGCCGCGTTATACG
The DNA here is from genome assembly GCF_964237335.1 of uncultured Sphingomonas sp. NCBI lineage: Bacteria > Pseudomonadati > Pseudomonadota > Alphaproteobacteria > Sphingomonadales > Sphingomonadaceae > Sphingomonas > uncultured Sphingomonas sp. The sequence continues at coordinate 60,622 of NZ_CAXSHM010000001.1, read as the reverse complement.
GTCGCACGAAATTGACACCCGTTGTCGCGAAGCCGCCGTAGGTGCCGTCGGCCTGGATGCCGTTGGCGACGCCGTTGTTGGCGCAGGTGCGGCTGCCGTCTATGACGCTGGTGCCGCAGATGCTGCTTTGGTCGGACGTGCCGTACGGGAAGCCGCGGGCATTCAGGTACAGCGGATCGTTCTGCTGATACTCGCCATTGACGTAGAAGTTGAAGCCCTGCTCCGCGAGCTTTCCGTACCCGTACGTCGCGTCCGCGCGCCGCTCGCCATAGTCGCCGCGCTCGGAGATGGCGCCCGACGCATTGGCATGGAAACCGGTGATTTCCTTCTTGATGATGACGTTGACCACGCCCGCGACCGCGTCGGCGCCATAGGTCGACGAGGCGCCGTCCTGGAGCACTTCGATCCGGTCGACGATCGAGTCCGGGATGGTGTTGATATCGACGAAGTTGCGGTAGCCGTCATCGGCCAGCGGGTAGGGAGCGGAGCGCAGGCCGTCGAACACCGTCAGCGTACGCCCGTCGGTCAGGCCGCGCAGTGATGGCGCGCTGGCACCCTTGGGGAAGCCGAACTGCGACCAGTTGCTGTTGAGCGTGCCGCCATTATTGGCCGCCAGCGACTGGATCGCGTCCGCCACCGTGTTGATGCCGCGATTGGCGAGGTCCGCCGACGACAGGACGGTGACCGGCGACGCCGTGGCGCCCGAGGCATTGCGGAACAGCGTGCCGGTGACGATGACATCGTTGTTCCCGGTCGTGGTGTCGACCGCGGCGGGCTGGGCCTGCGGCACCGGATCGGCCGTCTCGCCGCTGATGGGGGTCCGCTGGTTGGTCTGCGGACCCGTCGTGTCCGACGCGCTGGCGGGCGCCGCGCTGCTCACCTGCGCCATCGCCGGCGTGGCGCCGGCCAGCAGCAGCATCGGCACGACGATGCTGGATCCAAGCCGCGATACCGTGCTGAGGGCAGTCGCGCCGGCAAACCGCTGGATGTGCATGACCCTAATTCCCTGCTTGTAATGGCGATGTCGCGCCCCTGATCCTGTGCCGAAGGCTTGTACAGCACAGCTTACCTACCCGGCGTCTATTCGGAAGTTTTGTAACATTATTGCAACAACTTATTATGCATTCGTAACGCTCGCATGACGGCGCCGTTAGTCGTTTGACGGTGACGCCGCTCGGCTGAAGCATCTTCGATCGATCCCTGATGGCGTGGCGGACGATAGGAGGTATCCCGGCATCCCAGCGACAGGAGACGGACATGGCAGCGATCGAGATACGGCAGGCCTGCCGCGTCGGGGCGCTGCTCGGCGAAGGGCCGTTGTGGCTCGACGGCGCGCTGTGGTTCGTCGACATCAAGCAGCATAGGGTCCATCGGTTCGAGCCCGGCACGGGAGCGCTTCGGACGTGGCCCGCGCCCGACCAGATCGGCTGGGTGCAGCCTGCGGCCGACGGCACGATGCTCGCCGGGCTGAAGACGGGGCTGCACCGCTTCGACCCCGCGTCGGGCCGCTTCGACCTGCTGCTGGCGGTGGAGCCGGACCGGCCGGGCAACCGGCTCAACGATTCGTGCGTCGATCCCGCGGGGCGATTGTGGATCGGCTCGATGGACGAGGCGGAGCGCGCGACCACCGGCCGCGTCTATCGCGTCGACGCACGCGGGGTCGTGCCGGTGGCGGACGGGATCACGATCACCAACGGCCCGGCAGTGAACCCGGCGGGTGACGTGCTCTACCATTGCGACACGCTCCGCGGCATCGTCTACGCGTGCAATCTCGATGGCGGTGGCGCGATCACCGCCAGCCGCATGTTCGTGACGGTCGATGTCGCAAGCGACGGCCATCCCGACGGGCCGATCGTCGATGCCGAGGATCACCTATGGGTCGCCTTCTATGGCGGCTGGTGCGTGCGTCGCTACGCGCCCGACGGCCGGCTGGTCGCCGAGATACGCATGCCCGTCGCCAATCCGACCAAGGTCGCGATCGGCGGCCCGGACGGCCGCACCGCCTATGTCACCTCCGCCGCTCGCAATCTGAGCGACGCGGAGCTCGCCCGCCAGCCGTTGGCGGGGGACCTCCTTGCCTTCGACGCGGGCGTCGGCGGCCAGACCGCATGGCCGGTGGCGGCCGTCCCACCTGCGGCCTGATCGCTGATCTCCCGGGGCCCGGGACGCTTCGGCATGCGTCTGGTTGGGCAAGACCGGCGTGATCGGACGCGCCGTCGGAACCCGGGACGACGATGATGGCACGCACGGCACTGGTGGTTGGGGCGAGCGGGATCGTCGGCGGCGCGACGGCGGCGTTGCTGGACGAGGAGGGCTGGGTTGTCCACGGCCTCGCCCGGCGCCCGATCGATCAGCCGGGTGTCACACCGGTCGTGGCGGACCTGCAGGATGCGGCCGCCACGCGCGCGGCGCTGAGAGGCATCCATCCCGATGCGGTGTTCGTCATGACGTGGCTGCGGCAGGATAGCGAGGCGGAGAACATCCGTGTGAACGGGGCCATGGTGCGCAACCTGCTGGATGGCCTGCCCAAGCCGACCAGCCCTCGCCACGTGGCCCTCGTCACCGGTCTGAAACATTACCTTGGGCCGTTCGAATCCTACGGCCGAGGCACGCTGCCTCAGACGCCGTTCCGCGAGGAACAGGGGCGGCTGCCGGTCGAGAACTTCTATTACGCGCAGGAGGACGAGCTGTTTGCGGCCGCGGTGCGGGATGGCTTCACCTGGAGCGTCCACCGGCCACATACCGTGATCGGCAAGGCCGTCGGCAACGCGATGAACATGGGCACGACGCTCGCCGTCTATGCCACGCTCTGCCGCGAGACGGGCCGGCCGTTCGCCTTTCCCGGCTCGGCCGCGCAGTGGAACGGGCTGACCGACATGACGGATGCCCGCCAGCTTGCGCGCCACCTTTTGTGGGCGGCGGATACCCCGGCGGCCGCGGACCAGGCGTTCAACGTCGTCGACGGCGACGTCTTCCGCTGGAGCTGGATGTGGGGCCGCATCGCCGGATGGTTCGGCATCGAGCCCGTCGCGTTCGACGGCACCGTGCGGCCGCTCGCGGAGCAGATGGCGGGCGACGCCAAGTTGTGGCGCCGGATCGCCGAACGCGAAGGGCTGATCGAGCCCGATCTCGCGCGGCTTGCCTCGCCCTGGCACACGGATGCCGATCTCGGGCGGCCGATCGAGGTCGTGACGGACATGTCGAAGAGCCGGCGCCTCGGCTTCATCGCCTATCAGCCGACCGACGACGCCTTCATGGCTTTGTTCGCTCAGCTACGCGCGGACAGGCTGATCCCGTGACCGAAACAATGACGAAGGCTGGTGACCCCTACGAGAATCGAACTCGTGCTTACGCCGTGAGAGGGCGTCGTCCTAACCGCTAGACGAAGGGGCCATCGATAGAGGGCGGGCAACTACCCGGTGCCGCCGCGAGCGTCAAGCGGCCGCCGCCCAGCTGACATCGCACATTACGCCGCCTTGCGCCGCTCCGCCATCTCGGCGTTCAGCATCTCGGCGAGCAGGAACGCGAGTTCCAGGCTTTGGCCGGCGTTGAGCCGCGGGTCGCAATGGGTATGGTAACGATCCGCGAGGCTCTGCTCGGTCACGTCCACCGCGCCGCCTGTGCACTCGGTCACGTTTTGGCCGGTCATCTCCGCGTGGATGCCGCCGGCATGTGTCCCCTCCGCGCGATGGACGGCGAAGAAGCCGCGCACCTCCGCTAGGATGCGCTCGAACGGCCGCGTCTTGTAGCCGGTCGACGCCTTGACGACGTTGCCGTGCATTGGATCGCAGCTCCACACCACCGGATGGCCCGCCCGCGTCACCGCGCGCACCAGCCGCGGCAGCGCCGCCTCGATCCGGTCGGCACCATAGCGGGTGATGAGCGTGACGCGTCCCGGCTCGCGCGCGGGGTTGAGCGTGTCGAGCAGCCGCAGCAGCAGGTCCGGCTCCAGCCCCGGCCCGCACTTCACGCCGATGGGATTGCCGATGCCGCGCAGGAACTCGACATGCGCCGAGCCCTCGAAGCGCGTGCGGTCGCCGATCCAGAGGAAATGCGCGCTGGTATCGTACCAGTCGCCGGTCAGCGAGTCCTGCCGCGCCATCGCCTGCTCGAACGGCAGCAGCAGCGCCTCGTGGCTGGTGTAGAAGCGCGTCTGCGACAGTTGCGGCGCGGTTTCCGGATCGATGCCGCAGGCGGCCATGAAGTCGAGCGCCTCGCCGATCCGGTCGGCGGTCTCGGCATATTTGCGCGCCCAGGGGCTGCGGCCCATGTAATCGAGCGTCCAGCGATGCACCTGGTGCAGATTGGCATAGCCGCCGCTCGCGAAGGCGCGCAGCAGGTTGAGCGTCGCCGCCGACTGGGCATAGCCCTGGATCATCCGCGCGGGATCGGGCGCGCGGCCCGCGGGCGTGAACGCGATGTCGTTGACGTTGTCGCCGCGATAGGAGGGCAGATCGATCCCATCGACCGTCTCGGTGTCAGCGGAGCGCGGCTTGGCGAACTGGCCCGCCATGCGCCCGAGCTTCACCACCGGCAGCTTGGACGCATAGGTCAGGACCACCGCCATCTGCAGGATGACGCGGAACGTGTCGCGGATGTTGTTGGGATGGAACTCGGCGAAGCTCTCCGCGCAATCGCCACCCTGGAGCAGGAACGCGTCACCGGCCGCAACCCGCGCGAGATCGGACGTCAGATGTCGCGCCTCGCCCGCGAACACCAGCGGCGGATAGCTCGACACCTGACGACAGGCGGCGGCGAGCGCGTTCTGATCGGGATAGTGGGGAAGCTGGCGCGCCTCGTGGCGGGTCCAGCTGTCGGGGGCCCAAAGGGCGGCCATGGCGTACGTCCGGCGGTCTGTGTGGATCAATGCCATGCGCCCAATCGGACAGTGGCGCAATCGGCGGGGTCCTAGGGCCGTCATCAGGATAGCGGCCGGTTCCGGATGCCTGCGCCGCACCGGTGGCATTCGCGAGACGCTTTGCTAAGGGTTCGCGCCTATCGACGGGTCGCCGCCGTTCGGGCGATGGAGTGTGGCATGCGCATCACGATGATCGGCTCGGGCTATGTCGGCCTCGTCTCGGGCGCTTGCTTCTCCGACTTCGGCCACCAGGTGACGTGCGTCGACAAGGACGAGGGCAAGATCGAGTCGCTGCGCGCCGGCCGCATGCCGATCTTCGAGCCGGGCCTTGCGCAACTGGTCGCGTCCAACGTCGCGGCGGGGCGGCTGACGTTCACGACGAACCTCGCCGAGGGCGTGGCGCAGGCGGATGCGGTCTTCATCGCCGTGGGCACGCCGTCGCGGCGCGGGGATGGGCATGCCGACCTGTCCTATGTCTTCGCTGCCACGCGGGAGATCGCCGAGGCGGCGACGCGGCCGCTGGTGGTCGTCACCAAATCGACCGTGCCGGTGGGCACCGGCGATCGGGTGGAGACGCTGCTGCGCGAGACGCGCGGGGACATCGCCTTCTCGGTCGTGTCCAACCCCGAGTTCCTGCGCGAAGGCGCGGCGATCGCGGACTTCAAGCGGCCCGACCGGATCGTGATCGGAAGCGAGGAGTCGAGCGACGGCGAGCGCGCGCGCGAGGTGATGCGCGAGATCTACCGGCCCTTGTACCTGAACGAGTCGCCGATCCTGTTTACCGGCCGGCGCACCGCCGAGCTGACCAAATACGCCGCCAACGCGTTCCTCGCGACCAAGATCACCTTCATCAACGAGGTCGCGGATCTGTGCGAGGCGGTGGGCGCGGACGTGAAGGACGTCGCGCGCGGCATCGGGCTGGACAACCGCATCGGCCGCAAGTTCCTCCACGCCGGGCCCGGCTATGGCGGGTCGTGCTTCCCCAAGGACACGCTCGCGCTGCTCAAGACGGCGGAGGATTTCGAGAGCCCCGTCCGGATCGTCGAGGCGGTCGTGCAGGTGAACGACAATCGCAAGCGGGCGATGGGCCGAAAGGTGCTCAAAGCGCTGGGCCACGGCGAAGATGGGGGTGACTCGCGCGGCAAGACGGTCGCGCTGCTGGGCCTGACGTTCAAGCCCAACACCGACGACATGCGCGACGCACCGAGTCTCGCGATCGCGATGGCGTTGACGGATGCCGGCGTCCACGTCCGCGCGTACGATCCGGAAGGGATGGCAGCGGCGGAAGCCTTGCTGCCCGGCCTTGTTTGCTGCGCGGACGCCTACGAAGCCGCGGCGGGCGCGGACGCCGTCGCGATCGTGACCGAGTGGGACGTGTTCCGCGCGCTAGATCTCGACCGACTCGCCAAGGCGATGGCCCGGCCGGTCCTTGTGGACCTGCGCAACATCTATCATCGCGCCGACGTCGAGTCCGCCGGCTTCACCTACGTTGCGATTGGTCGCTGATCGGGAAGCCTTGCGATCCTATCCTGCATGTCGTCGGTCTTCCGCGCGGATCGACCACCTGCGCCGTCGCCGTGACGGGCTCCGAGTCGCAGTCGCGCCAACCTTTGCCGCATCGCGATCCTAGGCCCACATGTGGCGGGTGATCACGCCAGACCAATAAAAAAGGGGGCCCGAGAGCCCCCTTTTCCATCCCGATCGGGATGATAAATCAGTTGCTGGACGAGTTGTTCGCAACCACGACCACGCCGACGACCACTGCGGCCGCCGCAACGACTGCGATGACCAGACCACCGCCGAACAGATCGCTGCCATGCTTGGCATGCGAGTGGGCGCGAGCCGTAGGCGCCAGCGACAGCGACGCGGCGGGGTTCGCCGTGTCGGCGAGCGCCGGAGCAGCTGCGAGCGAGAGAGCGGCCGCGGCCGCGAAATACTTAGTCAGACGCATGGTCGTACTCCTGTTTCCCGAAACTGCTTCGGTATCCGTTGTGGGTAATGAACGAAACAAACCTTTGTTGCAACTGATTCATGACGCAGCTGCGAGATATCGGCGAAACCGCGTCTTTCCGGCTACACTCCGGCAAGTCACTAATAAGTCGCTAATATCCATCCACGAGGCTGACGACGTTGTCGAGACCGACACCGCGCCGATAGAGTCGCAGGTTCGTGAGGAATAGGGCGGCTGCGCGGGGGAACATCGTCGACTGACTGCGACCGGACAGATGCATCGTGACCAGTGCGTTGGGCGTGGACCACAAGGGACTGTCGGGCGGCAGCGGCTCGGGCGTCGTCGGATCGAGGATCGCGCCGGCGATCGTGGCACCCTCCAGCGCCGCGACGAGCGCATCCTGGTCGACCATGTCGCCGCGCGCGATGTTGATCAGCCAAGCACCGTGCCGCATCGCGCTCAACTCGCCGGCGGCGATCATCGCCCTGGTTTCGCCGGTCGACGGCGCGGCGAGGATCACCCAGTCGAACTCCCCCAGCCGTGCACGCCACGTCTCCGGTGTCAGCGTGCCGCCGGCGCCGGAGCGAGTGACGCCGGTCACCGCGACGCCGAACGCGGCGAGTCGCTCGCCGATCAGCCGGCCGATCGTGCCATAGCCGATCACCAGCGCGTGAGTGCCTGCCAGCTCCACCTTGCCCGGCGAGTCGCGCAGCCACGTGCGCCGGTCGTGCGCGCGGACGACCTCGTCGAAGCGTTTGGCGGCGGCGAGCACGGCCAGCACCGCATAGTCGGCGACCGCGACCGCGTTGATCCCGCGCCCATTGGTGAGCGTCACGCCGCGCTCGCGCAGCCAGCCGAGCGGAAAGGCGTCGAGCCCGGCGTACAGGGTGGACACCCAGCGCAGTGCCGGCCCGGCCGCGCGGATCGTGTCCGCCACCCGCGACGTCGGCTGCATGTCCACCCAGGCGATCTCCGCGTCGGCGATGCCGGCCTTCGCCGAGTCGGGGTCGGTGAACCACGTGACCTCCAGGTCGGGCGGCAGCTGCGGTTCGAGGAGCGTACGCGCGATGGCGGGCAGGACGGCCTTCATGCCGACCGTCCCGGCGGTGCGTTCTCGTCGCCATCGCTACGAGCCACCGCGTCCAACCGCCAGTCCCATCCGAGCGGGTCGCCGTCCATCACCTCGACTCCCGCGGCGTGCAGCGACTCGCGGATCGCGTCGGAGCGGGCGAAGTCCGTCGCCGCCCGCGCCTCGCGGCGTTCGGCCAGCCGCTCGGCGATCGCCCGCTCGTCCATCCCTGCGTCCGCCGGGCGGACGCGCAGCGCCTCGCGCGTCAGCGTCATCAGGTCGAGCCCCAGCACCGCGTCGTAATCGGCCAGTGCGGCGAGTCGCGCGCCCGGCGCGATCGTCTTGTCCGCCAGCATCGCTTCTAGCACCGTGAGCGCGCGCGGCGTGTTGAGGTCGTCCGCCATCGCCGCGTCCAGCTGCTCGCGATACGCGCCCGCGTCCGCCGCGCCCTTGCCTTCGGCGCGCGCGCGCAGGCCCTCGACCGCATGGGTCAGCCGCCGCAGCCGCGTCAGTGCCGCAGCGAGCCCCGCCCACGAGAACTCCAGCTCGGACCGGTAGTGCGCCTGCAGGCACATCATCCGATAGCCGAGCGGGTGGATGCCGCGGTCGACCAGCGACTGCAGCGTGGTGAAGGCACCCGACGACTTGCTCATCTTGCCGGACCCGCCCGTCCCCTGGCGCTCGACGAGGAAATTGTTGTGCAGCCAGAAGGTCGCGCCCGGATCGGCGCAATCGCACCGCGCCTGGTTTTGCGCGATCTCGTTGGGATGGTGGATTTCGCGATGGTCGATGCCGCCGGTGTGGATGTCGAACGGGCTGCCGAGATAGCGACGGCTCATCACCGAGCATTCCAGGTGCCAGCCCGGCGCGCCGCGGCCCCAGGGCGAGTCCCATTCCATCTGCCGGTGCTCGTCGGCAGCCGAGGAGCGCCAGATCGCGAAATCAGCCAAATGGCGCTTGCCGGCGACGGGATCGATCCGGCTCTCGCCCCCATCCTCGCTGCCGGCGCGGGCGAGGCGGCCATAGTCGGGGACGGTGCCGACGTCGAAATACAAGCCGCCCGGCAGTCGGTAGCAATGCGCGGGGGCGATCGCTTGCGCGAAGTCGATCATCTCGCCGATGTGATCGGTCGCGACCGCCCAGACGGTCGGCTCGACGATGCCCAGCCGCGCGACGTCGCGCTTGAAGCCGGCGGTATAGTGCGCGGCCACGTCCCAGATCGAGCGGCCGGCGGCGGCGGCGGCGCGCTCCATCTTGTCGTCGCCGGCGTCCGCGTCGCTGGTTAGGTGGCCGACGTCGGTGATGTTGATGACGTGGCGGACCTGCCCCCAGCCTTCCGCGCCCGCCCGCGCCCGGAGCGTGCGTATCAGCGTGTCGGCGAACAGGAACGCGCGCATGTTGCCGACATGCTGGTCGTTATAGACCGTCGGCCCGCAGGTGTAGACGCGCACGTCGGCGGGATCGATCGGGCGGAATGCCTCGGGCTGGCGCGAGAGGCTGTTGAACAGGACGAGCGGCGGCATGATGCAGCGGCCATAGCCTGCCGGCTCCGCCGCCGCCAAGAGCCGGCGCCGCGCGGTGCCGTACCGTCCTCCGCAATGGCGACCCAGACTCTACCGGCGGACCGCCCGACTTGCGCAACCCACGCGACGGTCGCAAGAGGAGCGACTGTCCACATGGGAGGGGCGTCGCGCTTTCCCGTCACCTGCTCCAGCACGAGGCTCCCGCTTGACCTACACGTCTCCTGACCGCGTCCTCGTCACCGGCGGCGCGGGGTTCATCGGATCGCACCTATGCGAGCGGCTGCTCGGCGGCGGGGCCGAGGTCGTCTGCGTCGATAACTACTACACCGGCCGGCGCGAGAACATCCGCACGCTGCTGGGCCATCCGCGGTTCGAGACGGTGCGCCACGACGTCACCTTCCCGCTCTATGCGGAGGTAGATCGCATCTATAATCTCGCCTGTCCCGCCTCGCCGATCCACTATCAGTTCGATCCGGTGCAAACGACCAAGACGAGCGTCGTCGGCGCGATCAACATGCTGGGGCTCGCCAAGCGGCTGAAGGTGCCGATCCTGCAGGCGTCGACCAGCGAGGTCTACGGCGACCCCGACGTCCACCCGCAGCCCGAGGGGTATTGGGGTCGGGTCAATCCGGTCGGCATCCGATCGTGCTACGACGAGGGCAAGCGCTGCGCCGAGACATTGTTCTTCGACTATCGCCGCCAGCACGGCCTCGCGATCAAGGTGATCCGCATCTTCAACACCTATGGCCCCCGGATGCACCCGGACGACGGGCGCGTGGTGTCGAACTTCATCTGCCAGGCGTTGAAGGGGGAGCCGATCACGCTGTACGGCGACGGCGCGCAGACGCGGTCGTTCTGCTATGTCGACGATCTGGTGGACGGCATGATCGCGACCATGGCGACGCCGGACGCGTTCACCGGTCCCGTCAACCTCGGCAACCCCGGCGAGTTCACGATGCGGGAACTGGCCGAGATCGTGCGCGAGCTGGTCGGCTCGTCGGTGGCAATCGTTCACCGGCCGTTGCCGCCCGACGATCCCCGCCAGCGCAAGCCGGACATCGCCAAGGCGCAGGCCGAGCTCGGCTGGACGCCCAAGGTGCCGCTGCGCGAGGGCCTGTCGCGGACCATCGTCTATTTCGACACGCTGCTGGGTACCGGCCGGACGGCGCGGGGCGAGCCCGATCGCGTGGCGGCGATCCGGTGAGGTCCGGGTGATGACCGGGCGGCCGGGCTGGGTGGTCGGCTGGCTGTGCCTTCCGCTGCTCGTCGCCGCATCGCCCCCAAGAAATGATGACGCCGCGCAACTTCGCGCATTGCGTCTCGTCGATGCGCGGCTGGCGGGTGTCGGCTATCGGCTGGCGACGGCGAACGCGGCGCTGTGCCGCGATCTTCAGCCCGGCACCGGTGCGACGCTGCATGCGCTCGACCAATACGACCCGGCGCTGCGACCCGCGGCGCGGCAGGTGTTCGGCTTCGCGACGCCGGTTGCAGTGGAGCTGGTCGTGCCGGGCTCACCCGCCGATCGCGCCGGGATACTCGCCGACGACGGCGTCGTCGCGATCGACGGCGCGCCGCTATCCACGGGCGATGACGGCGCGGCGACCGATGCGACGCGGGACGCCGCCGCCGCGCGGATCGTCGCCGCGCCGCCGACGGCACCGCTTCTCCTGTCGCTGACCCGGTCGGGCACCGCGCGCACCGCGACGGTGATGCCCGTCGCCGAATGCCGCGTGGGGTTCGAGCTGCTGCTCGGGCCGAAGCTGGTGGCGGACTCGGACGGCCGGCAGGTCCAGATCGGCGCGGCCTATTTCGCGCGCTATGACGACGATCAGGTCGCGGTGATCGTCGCGCACGAACTGGCGCATGTGATCCTGCGCCATCGCGTGCGGCTGGAGGCGGCCGGGGTGCATTGGGGCGTGCTGGGCCAGCTCGGCCGCAGCGCGCGGCTGTTCCGGCAGACGGAGGATGCGGCGGACCAGCTCAGCGTCTCGCTGTTGCGCAACGCCGGCTATGATCCGGCGATCGCGGTGCGGTTCTGGCTGCACGACATCGGCACGCTCGACGGCGGCGTCCTGCACGGGGCGACCCACGGCTCGTCGAGCGCACGGGCGAAAGCGATCGCGGCGGAGATCGCGAGCATCCCGGCCACCGCGCTGACGCCCTATGTTCCGCCGGTGCTGGCCACACGCGACCAGCCCCTGGAATGATCGGGTAGCCGCGACGGACGCTGCCGCAACCGGTGCGCCTCGCCTTGCCAATCGCGGCCGGGGTCGCTAACGGCGTGCCCTACACGGCGCGCGCCTCGGGTTCGCAGCCGCAATAGCCAATTTCGGGATATCATCGATCATGCAGATCATCGTTCGCGACAACAACGTCGATCAGGCCCTGCGCGCGCTCAAGAAGAAGCTGCAGCGCGAGGGTGTGTATCGCGAGATGAAGTTGCGGCGGCATTACGAGAAGCCTTCGGAGAAGCGCGCGCGCGAGCGTGCCGCGGCCGTACGGCGTGCCCGCAAGCTCGACCGCAAGCGTGCGGAGCGCGACGGCGCCCGCTGATCGCCGACGCGAGGTGATCTGTCCGGCTCGGCCCGGTGATCGCCTGAACGGACCATGCGTGTTGACGGTCGAGCGAGCGAAGCCCCCGCGGCTCCGGTTCGGCCGGTTGTAGAAGCGAGATCCCTATGTCGACCGTCACCGCCGTTCCGATCCTGCCGATCAAGCGCGGGTATCTCGTCTGGCTGTGGGTCGGCGTCGTCGCCGTCATCCTCGCGGCCGCCGCGCTCGCCAGAGCCGCGCCGGTCGATCCCGCGGCAGCGTTCCTGGCCGGCAATCGCGGCGCTGCCGGTGTGATGGAGACCCCGTCCGGCCTGCAGTACAAGGTGTTGCGCCCGGGCACCGGCACGCCGCCGACCGACAGCGACGTGGCGCTGGTGATGTACGACGGCACGCTCGTCGACGGAACGCGGTTCGACAAGTCGACGCAGCCGTTAGTGGCCGCCTTGGGCGAGCAGGCGACAGTGCCCGGGTTCGAGGAAGCGCTGAAGCTGATGCCGCGCGGGTCGAAATACCGGGTCTGGATCAAGCCAAGCCTCGGCTACGGTCCCGAGGAGAAGCGCGATCCGACTGGGCGCGTGGTGATCCCGGCCAACAGCGTTCTCGTGTTTGACCTCGACATGCTGGACTACCGCTCGAAGATCGAACTGCAGCAGATGCAGGCGCAGCGTCAGATGGGTGCCGTTCCGCCCGCCGGCGCGACCGGTGCGCCACCGTCAGACGCGATTACTCACTGACGGTTGGAACGAGCAGCCTGACCTCCGTTGGGTTGCGATCGGCGTAAGCGTGGCTGGTGCCGCCTGTGCTGACGTGCGTGACTACCAGGGCGTGAGCCGCGGTACAAAGGTCGAGATAAGCGTCAGGCCGCTTTTCCGGAACCGGCGCCTTTAACGAAGCCGCCCGGTCGCCAGCGCGTCGCCGTCCGTCCATCCGCCGCCCAGCGCCTGGATCAATGCCACGGCAGCGGTCTGGCGATCGAGTTGCGCCTGGAGCAGCGCGCGCCGCGCGGCGAGCGCGGTCGCCTGCGCGGTGACGACGTCGGTGTAGATCGCGGTGCCCGCGGCATATTGGTTGCGCAGCGCCGTCTCCGATCGGTCCGCCGCCTGGCTCGCGGTCCGCAGCAAGGCCTCCTGTCGCTCTAGTACCTCGGTCGCGACGAGATCGTCCTGTACTTCCTGGAAGCCCGTCAGCGTCACCTGGCGATAGTTTGCGACCGCCGCGTCGTAGGCGGCCCGCGCCTCCTGCACCCGTGCCTTGCGCGCGCCGAAGTCCAGGATCGTCTGGGCAAGCTGCCCTCCCACAGACCAGAGCGACGAGGCGGCGCTGAACAGGCCGGAGATCGCGTTGTTCTCGAACCCGCCGCTGCCCGTCAGGGTGACGTTCGGGAAATAGGCGGCACGCTGCACCCCGATCAGCGCATTGGCTGCCGCCACCTGCCGCTCGGCGGAGGCAATGTCCGGGCGGCGTTCCAGCAGAACGGAGGGGAGGTCGACGGGGGTCTGCGGAACCACCGGCTGCCAGGCCGTGCCGAGCGACACCAGTCGAAAGCCGGCAGGGTTCTCGCCGATCAGCACCGCGATCGCGTCCTCATATTGCGAACGGGTCCGCGCGCCGCCTTCCAGGTCGGATTGGGCGGAGGCGAGCTGCGACTGCGCCTGGAACACGTCCGTCCGCGCGACGATCCCGGCGTTGTAGCGGTTGGTCGCGATGGTGAGCGATCGTTGATAGGCGGCGACCGTCGCCGCGAGGCTGGCGATGTCCGCATCCGTCTCGCGGAGCGACAGATAGTCGGTGACGAGCTCGCCGTGCAGCACCAGCCGCGTGTTGGCGAGGTCCGCCAGTCGCGCCTGCTGCGTGTAGCGGGCGTTGCGCACGGTGTTGGTGATCTGGCCGAAGAAGTCCGGCTGCCACGTCGCCGCGAGGGTCAGGCGGTAGTTGTTCGAGTTGTTGCCGCTGCTGACATAGCCGGTGGTGGTGCCGCCGGTCGTGCCGGTGCCTGTGGTGCCGGTCGTCGTGCCTGTGCCGGTAGTGGTGCCGGTCGTGCCGGTCGTTCCGCCCGTAGTGCCCGAGACGACGTCGCTCGTCACGATGCCGCCCGATCCCGAGTGCGTATGCGTGACGGCGCCATTGGCGGTGACGGTGGGAAACAGGCTGGAGCGCGCCTCGCGCGTCGTCGCGACGGCCTGGCGATAGGTCGCGATCGCCTGCGCCAGCGTCTGGTTGTGCGCGTCGACGCGGGCGACGAGGTCGGCCAGCTGCGGATCGCCGAACCCGGTCCACCAGTCCCCGCGCGGCGCGCCGTCGGCGGGATTGGCCGGACGCCATCCGGCGACCGTCTTCCACACCGGCGCCGTGTCGCCCGCGACGAGCGGGCGATGATAGGCAGGCGCGAGCGAGCAGCCGGCCAGGGCGGTGAGGGACAGCAGAACAGGAAGGCGGGAAAGGGGGCGGGGGGTCATGCAGGCAACTCTCGCAAGGGGGCGCCCCGGCCTTCGCGGAGCGCACGGCGTTCGCGGCGTCGCCGGCGGCGGGTGCCGAGCCGGTCGAGCGCGACATAGACGACGGGGGTGGTGATGAGGGTGAGGAGCTGGCTCGCGATCAGGCCGCCGATGATGGCGACGCCCAGCGGCCGGCGCAGCTCCGCGCCCTCGCCGAAGCCGATCGCCAGCGGCAGCGCGCCCAAGGCGGCGGCGAGCGTCGTCATCAGGATCGGGCGAAAACGAAGGATGCTCGCCTCGCGCGCCGCTTCCAGCGCGGTCAGCCCGCGGTCGCGCTGCGCGGCCAGCGCGAAGTCGATGATGAGGATCGCGTTCTTCTTCACGATGCCGAGCAGCAGGAACACGCCGATCAGCGCGATGATGTCGAACTCCATCTTGAACGCGAGCAGCGCCAGCACCGCGCCGACGCCGGCGGCCGGCAGCGTAGACAGCACGGTGATCGGGTGGATCAGGTTCTCGTACAGCATGCCCAGCACGATGTAGATCGTCACCAGCGCGGCGACGATCAGCAGCGGTTGCGACCCCTGGCTCTGCTGGAACTGGAGCGCGGTGCCCGAGAAGGTGCCGTGGACGGTCGTGGGCAAGGCGATACGCGCCTGGATCGCCTCGATCTGCGTCGCCGCCTGCGACAGCGAGTGGCCGGGCGACAGGTCGAACGAGATCGTCGCCGCAACCTCCGTGCCCTGATGATTGACGGTCGCGGCGGTCGCTGCCTGCGCGGTGCCGGCGATCGTGGCGAGCGGCACCATCTGGCGTGCCGACGTGCTGAGCGCGGTGCCTGTCGACGGATCGCGCAGCGCGGGGTTGGTCGGGATGCTGGCGGCCGCGCTCCCACCGGAGGTGATGGCGCCTGTCGTCGTGCCAGTGCTGGCGCCGGTCGTGCCGGCACTGCTGCCGTTGCCCAGCGTCGTGGTGCCGCTGGCGCCGGTCGCGGTTGTTAAGCCGGTGCCGCTCGCCCCGTTCGCGGCGCCGGTGCTCGACAGGCCGGACGACAGGCTGCTCGCGGTCCCGCCCGCGCTGCCCGACGTCGCGTTGACGCCGGTGGTGGCCGCGGTCGCCGCGCCGGCGGGGACGCGCACGTCGATCAGGTCCTGCGGCCCTTCCGTCTGGTCGGGATGCCAGCCCAGGATCACGCTATACTGGTTGATGTCTTCATAGATCGTGGCGACGTTGCGCTGGCCGAACGCGTCGTACAGCGCGTTGTCGACATCGCGCGGCGAGATGCCGATGCGCGAGGCGGCGTCGCGATCGACGGTGACATAGCTCTCCACGCCGTTCTCGGCGAGGTCGCTGTCGACGTTGGTGAACGTCTTGTCCGCCGTCATCGCCTCGTTCAGCTTCTGCGCCCAGGTCTTCAGATGCGCGGTGCTGTCCGCCATCAGCGTGTATTGGTACGTCGCATTGCCCTGCCGCCCGCCCGCGCGCAGGTCCTGCAGCGGCGACAGGAACAGGCGGATGCCGGCGACGGGCTGAAGCCGCTTCTGCAGTCGCTGGATGACGACGGTGCTGGGCTGGCCGCGGCGCTGTTCGACGGGCTTCAGCGCGATCAGGATGAACGCGCCGCCCGCGCGGCTGCCGCCGGTGAAGCCCACGACGTTCTGCACTGCGCGATCATGGTGGATGATGCCGACGATCTGCCCGAGCTTGGCCTGCATCGACTGGAACGACACGCTCTCGTCCGCGCGGACGCCGGCGAAGATCAGCGGGCTTTCCTGTTGCGGGAAGAAGCCCTTGGGCGCGGCGATGTACAGATAGACCGTAAGGCAGATCACGGCGGCGAGCAGCAGCAGCACCAGCCGCTTCATGCCCAGCGCCCAGTCGAGGCAGCGTTCGTACAGCCGCTCGACGCGCTGGTACCCGCGCTCGAACGTGCGGCCGATCCGCCCCTCCGGCTTGCGTTCCTGCATCGCGTCGCCGGGGCGCAGGAACCAGGCGCACAGCATCGGCGTGGTGGTGAGCGACAGGACGAGGCTGATCATCACCGCGACGCAGAGCGTGACGGAGAACTCGCGGAACAGCCGCCCGACGATGCCGCCCAGGAACAGCAGCGGGATGAAGACCGCGACCAGGCTGATCGAGATCGACAGGACGGTGAACCCCACCTCCTGTGCGCCGAGCAGCGCCGCCTCGAACCGGTCCATGCCGGCCTCCAGGTGACGGGTCGTGTTCTCCAGAACCACGATCGCGTCGTCGACCACGAAGCCGGTCGCGACGGTGATCGCCATCAGCGACAGGTTGTTGAGGCTGAACCCGGCGAGGTACATCACCCCGAACGTGCCCATCAGCGACACGATCGTCGCCACCGCCGGGATCATCGTCGCGCGCACGTCGCGCAGGAAGGCGAGCACCACCAAGACGACGAGTGCCAGCGAGATCAGCACCGTCAGCTCGATCTCGCGGATCGACGCGCGGATCGAGCTCGTGCGGTCCATCGCGACGTCCAGCGTCACATCGGCGGGGATCGACGCCTGGATGCCGGGCAGTTCCTTGCGGATCGCGTCGACCATCTTGATGAGGTTGGCGCCGGGCTGTTGGGTGATGTTGACGACCACCGCCCGTTCGCCGTTGAACAGCCCGAGCGTGTGGAGGTCCGCGACGCCGTCGCTGACCGTCGCGATGTCGCCCAGCCGCACCGCCGCGTTGTCGCGCCACGCGATCACCAGCGGGCGATAGTCGGCCGCGACGCGCCCGGCGGCGTTGGTGTAGATCTGCCACGCGCGTCCGCCCGTGCCCTGCACCAGCCCCTTGGGCCGGTTCGCGTTCGCCGCCTCGATCGCGGCGCGCACGTCCTCCATCGCGATGCCATAGCTCGACAGGCGGTACGGGTTCACATCGACGCGCACCGCGGGCAGCGACCCGCCACCCACCTCGACGTCGCCGACGCCCGGGATCTGCAGCATCCGCTGCTGCACGATGTTGGACACCGCATCGTAGATCTGCCCCGCCGTCTTGGTCTTCGAGGTAAGCGCGAGCGTCACCACCGGCTGGTTGGCCGGGTTCACCTTGCGATAGGTGGGGTTCTGTTTCAGCGTCGCGGGCAGGTCGATCCGGCTGGCGTTGATCGCCGCCTGCACCTCGCGCGCGGCGCCGTCGATGTTCTTCGATATGTCGAACTGGAGCGTGATCCGCGTCGAGCCCAACGTGCTCGACGACGTCATCTCGGTCACGCCCGCGATGGTGGACAGGCGGCGTTCCAGCGGCGTCGCGATGCTCTGCGCCATCGTGTCCGGGCTCGCGCCCGACAGGGTGGCGCTGACGCTGATCGTCGGAAAGTCGACCTGCGGCAGCGGCGCGACCGGCAGGCTGAAGAACCCCGCGATACCGGCCAGCGCGATCCCGATCGTCAGCAGGATCGTGCCGATCGGCCGCCGGATGAAGGGGCCCGACAGGTTCACGCGCGCGCCTCCGGACCGGGATCGCGTCCGGGTGCGACGAGCCCGCCGGGCTGCGCGCCGGGCGGCGTGTCCTGCGCCTCGCGGCTGACGTTCGGACTGCCCTTGGCGCCCCAGCCCGCGCGCGCGAACCGCTGCTGCGCGCGGTCGAAATACAGGTACACGATCGGCGTGGTGAAGACCGTCAGCAGCTGGCTGACCAGCAGCCCGCCGAAGATCGCGATGCCCAGCGGCCGACGCAGCTCCGCGCCGTTGCCGGTGCCGACCATCAGCGGCACCGCCGAGAACAGCGCGGCGAGCGTCGTCATCAGGATCGGGCGGAAGCGCAGCACCGCCGCCTGCCGGATCGCGGCGACGGGCGCCAGGCCCTCGTCGCGCTCGGCCGCGATCGCGAAGTCGATCATCATGATCGCGTTCTTTTTCACGATGCCGATCAGCAGCACGATCGCGATGATGCCGATGATGTCGAGATCATGCCCGGTCACTAGCAGCGCCAGCAGCGCGCCGACCGCGGCCGAGGGCAGCGTCGACAGGATCGTGACGGGGTGGATGAAGCTTTCGTAGAGGACGCCCAGCACGATGTAGACGCACACGATCGCGGCCAGGATCAGGTAGAGCTGGTTGTTGAGCGACGAGGCGAACGCCCCCGAGGCGCCCAGGAAAACGGTGGTGATGCCCCGCTTCACCTGCAGCCGCGTCAGCGCCTTCGTGATCGCATTGGTCGCGGTGCCCAGCGACACGCCGGGGGCGGTGTCGAAGTTGACCGTCGCGGCCGGGAACTGGCCGACATGGGTGATCGCGAGCGGCGATTGGCCCTGCGTGATCGTCGCGACCGCGTTGAGCGGCGTCGCGCCGCCGCCCGCGGGCAGGTGGAGCAGCCCGAGCGAGGCCGGATCGGTCACCAGCCCCGGCGCCGCCTCCAGGATCACGCGATATTGTGTCGTCTCGGTGAAGATGGTGGACACGATCCGCTGGCCGAAGGCGGAATACAGCGTGTCGTCGACGCTCGACGCGGTGATGCCGACGCGCGCCGCGGTATCGCGGTCGATGGTGACGAACGCCGCCGCGCCCATCGCGCCCGCGTCCGTCGAGACGTTGCGCACCTGACTGAGCCCGGCGATCGCGGCGGTGATCCGCTTGGCCTCCGCGGTCACGTCGGCGGTGTTTGATCCCTGCACCGCCATCCGGTACTGCGTCGGGCCACCCTCCGCGTCGATCGTCAGATCCTGCGTCGGCTGGAGGTACAGCGTCAGGCCGGGGATGCGCGCGACGTCCGCCGTCAGGCGCGTCATCACGTCCGCCTGCGCGGCATGGTGGTCCTTCAGGTTGATGAGCATCGTGCCCGAGTTGAGCGACGCGTTGTTCGACCCGTCGACGCCCACGAACGCCGACAGCGACTGGACGTCCGCGTCCTGGAGGATCGTGCCCGCCGCCTGCGCCTGAAGCTGCGACATCCGCTCGTAGGATACGCCGTTGGCCGCGATCAGCCGCGCCTGGAGCTGGCCGGTATCCTGCGTCGGGAAGAGCCCCTTGGGGATGACGAGGTACAGCAGCACCGTCAGCACCAGCGTCGCGATCGCCACGATCAGCGTCGGCAGCCGGCGCGCGAGCACGAAGTCGAGCCCGCGCTCGTACCGCCGCTCGACCCAGCCGAACGCGGCGGCGGAGCGCTCGGCGACGCGGCTCGGCTTCTCGTCGCGCGGTGCTTTCAGCCAGCGCGCGGACAGCATCGGCGTCAGCGTCAGCGAAACGACCGCTGAGATCAGGATCGTGACGGCGAGCGTCACCGCGAACTCGCGGAACAGCCGCCCGACGATGTCCCCCATGAACAGCAGCGGGATCAGCACCGCGATCAGCGACACGGTCAGCGAGATGATCGTGAAGCCGATCTCCTGCGCACCCTTCAGCGCCGCCTCGAACGGCGGAATGCCCTCCTCGATGTGGCGCTGGATGTTCTCGATCATCACGATCGCATCGTCGACGACGAAGCCGGTCGCGATCGTCAGCGCCATGAGGCTCAGGTTGTCGAGGCTGTAGTCGAGCAGATACATGATGCCGAACGTGCCCACGAGGCTGATCGGCACCGCGAGCCCTGCGACCAGCGTCGCGCGCCCCGAGTGCAGGAAGAAGAAGATCACCAGCACGACCAGGAAGACGGCGAGCACCAGCTCTAACTCGACGTCGTGGACGCTCGCGCGGATGCCGGTGGTGCGATCGGT
Source organism: uncultured Sphingomonas sp. (assembly GCF_964237335.1). NCBI lineage: Bacteria > Pseudomonadati > Pseudomonadota > Alphaproteobacteria > Sphingomonadales > Sphingomonadaceae > Sphingomonas > uncultured Sphingomonas sp. The sequence continues at coordinate 40,562 of NZ_CAXSHM010000001.1, read as the reverse complement.
CAGCACCGTCGCATGGAGCCCGGCGGGCAGGCTCTTCAGCAGCTCGGGCAACTGACGCTTGATCGCGTCGGTGGTGGCGATGACGTTGGCGCCCGGCTGGCGCTGCACGTTCAGGATGATCGCCGGCGTCCGGTTGGCGATCGCGCCGAGCTGGCTGTTCTCCGCGCCCTCCGCGACGTCCGCCACCGCCGATAGCCGGACGGGCGCGGCGTTCTGATAGGTGACGATCAGGTTCTTGTAGTCGTCGACGCTTTCCAGCTGGTCGTTGGCGTTGATCTGGTACGACCGTGCCGGCCCGTCGAAGCTGCCCTTGGCCGAATTGGCGTTGGCGTTGTCGATCGCGGTGCGCACCTGCGCGAGACTGATGCCATAGCTTGCGAGCTTCTGCGTGTCCGCGCGGATGCGCATCGCGGGCTTCTGCCCGCCGGCCAGCCCGACGAGGCCGACGCCGCTGATCTGGCTGATCTTCTGCGCCAGCCGCGTGTCGACAAGCGACTGCACCTGCGTCAACGGCATCGTGTCCGACGTGATCGCGATCGTCAGCACGGGCGCGTCGGCCGGGTTGATCTTGGCATAGACCGGCGGGGCGGGAAGGTCGGCGGGCAGTAGCGCCTGACTCGCGTTGATCGCCGCCTGCACCTCCTGCTCGGCGACGTCGAGCCCTTCGGACAGGGTGAACTGCAGCGTGATGACCGACGCGCCCGACGAGCTGGTCGACTCCATCCGCGCGAGGCCCGGCATCTGGCCGAAGTTGCGCTCCAGCGGCGCGGTCACCGTCTGGCTCATCACCTCCGGGCTGCCGCCGGGATAAAGCGTCGTCACCTGGATCGTCGGATAGTCTACCTCCGGCAGCGCCGACAGCGACAGCAGGCGAAAACCGACGAGCCCCGCCAGCACGATCGCGACCATGAACAGCGCGGTCGCGACCGGTCTCAGGATGAACAGGCGGGAGGGACCCATGTGCGTGGCCTCAGCGGCCCTGCGCGGCCGCGCCGCCACCGGCGCCGCCAGTGCCTGTACCGGCGCCCGTGCCTCCCTGGCCCGCGCCACCGCGACCATGGCCGCCGCGCCGCCCGCCGCCGCCCGCCGGCTTGTCGCCCGGCAGCGCCACTTTCGCGCCCTCGTTCAGTCGGTCGCCGCCGTCGGTGACGACGGTGTCGCCGACGTTCAGGCCCTGCGTCACCTGCACCGCGTCGGCGGTCGCGGTCGCGGTCGTCACCTTGCGCTGCGTGACGGTACGGTCGGGCTTGAGCAGCCAGACGAAGCTGCCGTTCGGCCCCGATCGCACGGAAGCGGGCGGCACCACGGTCGCGCCGCGCACGGTGTCGATCGTCAGCCGCACGTTGACGAACTGGCTGGGGAACAACTGGTAGCCGGCGTTGGGGAAGCGCGCCTTGCCCTTGATCGTGCCGGTCGTGGTGTCGACCTGGTTGTTGAGCGTCGAGAACTGGCCGTGGTCGAGCGTCTGCGTCCGCGTGCTGTCGAGCACGACCGCCGGGATGCGCGCGTCCTGCGCGATGCGCTGCTGGATCTGGGGCGCCTGCTGCTGCGGTATCGCAAACTCGACGTCGATCGGCTGCAGCGTCGTCACGACCACGAGGCCGTTGGCGTCACCCGCCGCGATGTAGTTGCCGATGTCGACCACCTTCAGGCCGACGCGGCCCGCAACGGGCGAGACGACGCGGGTATAGCCCAAATTGATCTGCGCCTGCTGCGCCGCACCGCGATCGACCGCGATCGTACCCTCGAGCTGGCGCGCGGTCGCGGCCTGCGTGTCCACGTCCTGCCGCGCGATCGAGTCCTGCGACAGCAACGTCTGATATCGCCCGAGCTGGATGCGCGCGTTGGCGAGCGTCGCCTCGTCGCGGGTCAGCGCGCCCTGGGCCTGGAGGAGCGCGGCCTGGTACGGACGCGGATCGATGATCGCCAGCACCTGGCCGCGGCTGACGTGCTGGCCCTCGCGGTACAGAAGCTGGGTGATCGTGCCCGACACCTGCGGGCGGACGGTGACGGTCGCGGCCGGCGTGACGGTGCCGAGCGCCTCCACGACGATCGGCAGGTCCGCCGTCGTCGCCTTGGCCGTACCGACGGTGGTGGGCTGCGCGCCGCCCGGGCCGCCGCGACCGCCACGCCGGCCGCCGCCGCCGGACCCGCCGCGACCGCTACCGCCGCCGCCCGGGCCGCCTGGCCCACCGGGTCCGCCGCCTTGCCCGGCCTGCGCGCTGCCATCCTGCGCGCGATGCGTGAGGAACACCGCCAGCAGGACGACCAGCGCCAACCCGACGAGACCGCCGATCCAGCTCAGCGCCCGACTACGCCCCGCCGGGCGATACACTGGGGTCGCGGCACGGTCCTGCTCGTCCTGCGGGTAGGGCGCGGTCGGATCGTGGTCGTTCATGATGTCTCGAACCGTTTTGCTGTTGGCGCCGGACGGGCACGCTTCCATGACAAGCCACCCGCGCGCTGTCACCCGCTATCATGGCGCAATGTGTCGCAACATGTCGTCGCGGCTCCCGCCGCAACTCTCGTCCGGGCGCGGCCGGATCAGGCGGTGGCGCGGGCGCTGGGCCGGGCGGCGGGCTTGCCGGCGGCCAGCGCGGCGTCGCTCGCCAGCCGGTCGGCGCGCTCGTTCTCAGGATGGCCCGCATGGCCCTTCACCCACTGCCACTCGATCCGATGCTGCTGCGTCAGCGCGAACAGTCGCTGCCACAGTTCGACGTTCTTGACCGGCTTCTTGTCCGCGGTCTTCCAGCCGTTGCGCTGCCAGCCTTTGATCCAGCGCGTCAGGCCGTCCATCACATATTTGCTGTCGGTGTGCAGCTTGACCGCGCAGGGACGGGTGAGCAGCGACAGCGCCTCGATCGCGGCGGTCAGCTCCATGCGGTTGTTGGTGGTGTGGGGATCGCCGCCCGACAACTCCTTCTCGGCGTCGCCGAAGCGCATCACCGCGCCCCAGCCGCCGGGGCCGGGATTGCCCTTGCAGGCGCCGTCGGTGAAGATCTCGACCGGTGTCGGGGCGGGCGGAGCGGTGTCGTCGGTCACGCGAACGTCTCCGGTCCGTGGGCGGCATACCAGTCGTATCGGCGCATATAGGCGAGCGGGTCCTTGCGGGTGACGAGCGCATCGGCGGGCGTGTTGAGCCAGTCCCACGCGCGGGTAAGGGCGAAGCGGAGGCATGCGCCGCGGGCGAGCACGGGCAAGGCCGCACCCTCCGGGCCCGACAGCGTGGCGGCGGATCGATAGCCATCGAGTACCGCACGCCCGATCGCGGGATCGAGCGGGTTGCCGGTGGCATCAAAGGTCCAGGCGGTATGCATCACCGCGACGTCATAGGCGTGAATGTCGGTACACGCGAAGTAGAAGTCGATGAGGCCCGTCACCGCATCGCCCCGCATCAGGACGTTGTCGGGGAAAAGGTCGGCGTGGATCGCGCCGCGCGGAAGGCCGGGGAAGAAGCCGTTGTCGTCGGGCCAGGCGGCGAGCACCCCGGCGAGAGCCAACGCGATCCACTCGTGCAGCCCCGGCGCGATCGTATCGAGGTCACGTCCGCACCGCTCGAACAGCGGTTGCCATGTGTCGACTCCCATCGAGTTGGGCCGCTGCATCGTGAAAGCCGCCAGCCCGACGTGCATGCGCCCGAGCGCCGCGCCCGCGCTCCGTGCCTGCGGCGGCGTCGGCCGCGTCACCGACACGCCGGGCAGGAACTCGATCAGGCAGGCGGGGCGCCCCTCCAGCTCGTGCAGCCACTCGCCATGTCGGTCGGCGATCATCCGCGGCACGGGATTGCCCTTGGCCGCGAGGTGATCGGTCAGCGCGCGGAAGAAGGGCAGGTCGCCCGCCGCCACACGCTTCTCGTACAAGGTCAGGATGAAGCGGCCGCAGGTGGTATCGACGAGGTAGTTGGAGTTCTCCACCCCCTCGGCGATGCCCTTGGCCGACGTCATCTCGCCGACGTCGAAGCGGCGCAGGAACGCGCTCAGCGCCTCGGCGGGAACCTGCGTGTACACCGCCATCGCGAGTGATCAGTCGACCAGTTCGAGCGCGCGGGGAAGCTTGAACGCGATCGTCTCGCGCATCGTCTCCACCTCGGTCTCGCGAACGGCGTAGCGCATCGCGAGCGCGTCGATCAGCCCGCGCACCAGCAGCTCGGGCGCGGACGCGCCGGCGGTGAGGCCCAGCGTCGCGACGCCCCCCAGCCAGTCCCAGTCGAGCTCGGCGGCGCTCTGGATCAGCCGCGCGCGCGTCCCCTCGCGCTCCGCGACCTCTACCAGACGCACCGAGTTGGACGAGTTGGGCGCGCCGATCACCAGCACCGCGTCGCAGCGCGCGGCGATCGCCTTCACCGCCGCCTGGCGGTTGGAAGTGGCGTAGCAGATGTCCTCGCCCCGCGGCCCCTCGATCAGCGGGAACCGCCGGCGCAGCGCCGCGACGACGCGGGCGGTGTCGTCCACCGACAGCGTGGTCTGGGTGAGGAAGGCGAGGGAGGCACCGTCTCGTCCGCCGACATCGGGCGTCAACGCCTCCACGTCCGCCACCGTCTCGATCAGCGTCATCGCGCCCGGCGGCACCTGGCCGAGCGTACCGATCACCTCGGGATGGCCGGCGTGGCCGATGAACAGGATGTGCCGGCCTTGTCCCACCAGCCGCTCGGCCTGGCGATGCACCTTGCTGACCAGCGGGCAGGTGGCGTCGAGGTAATCGAGCCCGCGATCCTGCGCCTCCGCCGGCACCGCCTTGGGCACGCCATGCGCGCTGAACACCACCGGCGCGCCGTCGGGCACCGCGTCCAGCTCTTCGACGAACACCGCTCCCTTGGTACGCAGCGCGTCGACGACGTGCGCGTTGTGGACGATCTCGTGGCGGACGTAGACGGGCGCGCCGTGTTTCTCGATCGCGAGCTCGACGATGCGGATCGCGCGATCGACGCCCGCGCAGAAGCCGCGCGGCGCGGCGATCAGAAGCTCCAGCGGTGGCAGCGGGTCGGCGGCGTGAACCATGACAATCTGTCATCTACGCGATTGCTTGCGCCGACGATAGCCGGTTCCTATGACGCGCGGACCAGCGCCGGCGTCCCGGGGCGCGACTGTATTCGAGGTTCCCCCGCGTGTCCCCATCCCGTTTCCTCGGCCTCCCGCTGGCCCTCACGCTGCTGGCCGGCGGATGCGTGCACAAGGGCGACATCGACGTGGAGAATGGCGTCGGCATCACCGCGGTCCGCTCGGCCTGCCCGCGCGTCGAGGTCGCGGCCGGCACCGGCGACATCACGCTGTTCGATCCGCCCGCCGCGCAGACGGCGGACGCGATCGACGTCGTCGCGGTGATCACCAACGTGCGCGGCGCCTGCAACGACGCGGCGGACCCGATCGCCAGCACCGTCAGCTTCGACGTCGACGCGCGCCGCCGCGACGCCGGGCCCGCACGCGACCTGACGCTGCCGTTTTTCCTGACGGTGGTGCAGGGCGGCAACGCGGTGGTCGCCAAGCGCGTCGGCCATGTCGCGCTGCACTTCGACGCAGGCCAGCTGCGCGCGCATGCGGCGGGATCGGCAGGCGCCACGGTCAGCCGCGCCGCCGCGACGCTGCCCGACGACGTCCGCCGCCGCCTGACCGAAAAGCGCAAGGCGGGGCAGGAGGATGCCGCGATCGATCCGCTGACCCGTCCCGAGGTGCGCTCCGCGGTGCTGCGCGCGACGTTCGAGGCGCTGGTCGGCTTCCAGCTGACGCAGGACCAGCTCAAGTACAACGCCACGCGCTGAGCCACAGGCTAGGCGATCGCGGCGCCGGGCAGGAGCGCGCGCAAGCCGTCCCTGTCCGCGAACGCGCCGCGCCCGGCCGCGGCGTCGCCAAGCTCGATCACGAGCAGTTGGTCCTTGACCGCGTTGAGGCTCGAATCGAGGTACAGCCGCGCCTCGAGGAGGGCGATCGGCTCCGGCGTCTCGACCAGCGAGAGCGATCCGCCATCGCTCCACGCCCGTTTGCAGCGGGCGATCTCCCGCAACAGGCTGGCGCGCCGATCGGCCGCGCCGGCGTCGTCGAGGAAGTGATAGGAGATCGCGTAACGGGCCATGGCTGCCTTCCTGGTGCGGGGACGCGCCTTCTATCGCCGGCGGATCGCAGGCGACGGCGGATCGGGTCCATTCCGGCGCAATCGATCGCGGTTGACTTGGCCCCGGCGCGTCGCCAAGTCCGGTCGGGTCATGGCCGGGCGACCGGCCGGCCACGCGCGGGAGAGTGCGCACCGTCTTCCAGGCGGGCGCCGCCGAAGGAGCAACCACCCCGGAATCTCTCAGGCACCCAGGACCGCGCGGGGCCACGACACTCTGGAAAGCGCTTCCGCGCGCCCGTCGACGGGCGCGCGATGGGCCACCGAAGGGGTAAGCCCAACACATCGTTGGGCGAAAGCTCTCAGGTTCCGTGACAGAGGGGGTGCAGGCGATGGGGCGATCCGCCCTGATTGCCTGTCCCCGATTGCGGAGCGTGACCGATGAGCGACCTGCCCCTTACGTCCGACCTTCCCGAACCCAGCGTCCTCAACGTCGAGGACGCTCCCGACGATCTGGAACCGCAGCTGCTGCCGCTCGACGCCTGGCACCGCGCGCGCGGCGGGCGGATGGTGGCGTTCGCTGGCTATATGATGCCGGTGCAGTACGACGGCATCATGGCCGAGCATCTGTGGACGCGCGATAGCGCCGGGCTGTTCGACGTCAGCCACATGGGCCAGCTCACCGTCAGCGGCGAGGGGACGGAGGCGGCGCTGGAGGCGATGCTGCCCGCCGCGATCGAGCCGGGGCTGCCGTTCGATCAGGCGCGTTATTCGCTGCTGCTGACGACCAGCGGCGGCATCCTCGACGACCTGATGCTGACCAGACGCGCCGAGGGCACCGTGTACCTCGTCGTCAACGGCGCGACCAAATATGACGACGTCGCGCACATGCTCGACTATCTGCCCGACGAGGTGACGCTGAACCTGATGGAAGACCACGCGCTGCTGGCGCTGCAGGGCCCCAAGGCGGTCGATGCGCTCGCCCGCGTCGTGCCGGGCGTCGAAGCGATGGTGTTCATGCAGGGCCGCGCGTTCGAGTGGGCCGGGCACGAGCTGTGGATCAGCCGCTCGGGCTATACCGGCGAGGATGGGTTCGAGATCTCCGTGCCCGCCGAAGCCGCCGAGGCGCTGGCCGATGCGTTGTGCGCGCAAGCCGAGGTGAAGCCGATCGGCCTGGGCGCGCGCGACTCGCTCAGGCTGGAGGCGGGGCTGCCACTGTACGGTCACGACCTCGATCCCGAGACGACTCCGGTGATGGCCGACCTGGGCTTCGCACTGTCCAAGCGCCGCCGCGACGCCGCCGACTTTCCGGGCGCCGAGCGGATCATGACCGAGCGCGCGAGCGGCCCGGTCGTCAAGCGCGTGGGGCTGCTGGTCGAGGGGCGCCAGCCGGTGCGCGAGGGCGCCGCGGTGGTGGACGCGGACGGCAGCGAGGTCGGCCGCGTCACGTCGGGCGGTTTCGCGCCCACCGTCGGGCATCCGATCGCGATGGCATACGTTCCCCTCGCCATGGCGACGCCCGGTACCGCGATCACGCTCGCCCAGCGCGGCAAGGTCCACCACGCGACCGTCGCCGCCATGCCCTTCGTCCCCCATCGCTACGTCAGAGGAGCCCGATAGATGCGCTACTTCACCGAGGATCACGAGTGGATCGACGTCGACGGCGAGGTCGGGACGATCGGCATCTCCGACTATGCGCAAGGCCAGCTCGGCGACATCGTGTTCGTGGAGGTGCCCGACGAGGGCAAGATCCTCGCCAAGGGCGACGAGGCGGCGGTAGTCGAGTCGGTCAAGGCGGCGTCCGACATCTATTCGCCCGCGTCCGGCGAGGTAATCGAGGGCAACGCCGCGCTCGCCGACGATTCGTCGCTCGTGAACACGGACCCGGAGGGCGAGGGCTGGTTCTACAAGATCACGATCAGCGATCCGGCGGAGCTCGAGACGCTGATGGACGAGACGGCGTACGCGAGCTTCGTCGCCAAGCTGTGATCGCCGCTGTCGCCCTCCTGTCGCTCGCCGCACCGGCACCCGGCGTGTCCGCGCCGGTTCCGTTGCTGACCGTTCCCGATCTCGCCCAGCGGCACGGCGCGCTGACTGGTCGGACGGTGCGCGTCCGCGGCCGGCTGGCCGAATGCCAGCCGCTCTCGTGCGGACTGCTGGACGACGAGCGGCTGGCGGCGCCGATCGCCTGGCTCAGCTTCGAGTATGCGCCTGCGGTCGATGCGGCCGCGCACGGCGCGATTGGGCGGCGGGTGGTAGTGGAGGGCATCGTGCTCGCCCATTGCTGGCCGGGGGATCGGGAAGCCAGCGGTAGGCCTCGTCCGCCTTGTTTTGACCGGGCGACGCAGTTCCGACCCTTGCGGATCGTGCGCGTGCTGCCCGATTCGGCGGGCGGGGAGGACGGACGTTGAGCGTCAACGAAGCCTCGCGCTGGAACCCGGTGGATTATGCCGCCAACGCCGCCTTCGTGCCCGCGCTGGGCGCACCGGTGCTGGCACTGCTCGCGCCGCAGACAGGCGAACGCATCCTCGACATCGGCTGCGGCGACGGGGTGCTGACGGAGCGGATCGTGGCGACGGGCGCGACGGTGGTCGGCGTCGACGGCTCGCCCGAGATGGTCGCGGCAGCCAGGGCGCGCGGGATCGACGCGCATGTGGTGGACGCGCAGGCGCTGCCGTTCGGGCCGGAGTTCGACGCCGCCTTCTCCAACGCCGCGCTGCACTGGATGCTCGACAAGGGCGCGGTCGCGCGCGGGGTGTTCGCCGCGCTGAAACCCGGCGGCCGGTATGTGGGCGAGATGGGCGGCGCGGGCAATATCGCGACCTTGCGCGCCGGACTGCGCCAGGCGGTGGGCGAGATGGGTTACACGCCGCCCGCCGGGGACCCGCAATGGTATCCCGACGTGGCCGACTTCACCGACACCTATGCGGCGGCGGGCTTCTCCGACGTCCGAGCCGAGCTGATCGAGAGGCCGACGCCGGTTCCCGCCGGCCTCGCCGAGTGGTTCCGCACCTTCCGCATGGGCTTCCTCGACCAGTCGGGCGTGCCGCCGGACGCACGCGACCCGCTCGCCGCCTGCGCCGCCGCGATCGCGGAGGGTGGCCTGCCGCGCGATGCCGACGGCACGATCCTGGCCGACTATGTCCGCCTCCGCTTTTCCATGAGGAAGCCCGACTGATGCGCTACCTTCCCCTGACCGGACACGATCGCGAGGCGATGCTCTCGACGATCGGCGTCCACTTGATCGACGCGCTATTCGTCGACGTGCCCGACCATGCGCGGCTCGACGGGCCGGTGCGCGGCCTGCCGATGCACGCTTCCGAGATGGCGGTCGAACGGCACATGTCGGCGCTCGCGAGGCGGAACACCGTCGCGGGCGAGGTGCCGTTCTTCCTGGGCTGCGGCGCGTATCGGCACCATGTGCCCGCCAGCGTCGATCACCTGATCCAGCGCGGCGAGTTCCTGACCGCCTACACGCCCTATCAGCCCGAGATCGCGCAGGGCACGCTGCAGATGCTGTTCGAGTTCCAGACGCAGGTCGCCCGCCTGCTGGGCACGGACGTCGCTAACGCCAGCATGTACGACGGCTCGACCGCCTGCTGGGAGGCGATCGGCATGGCGCGGCGGATCACGCGGCGGGGCAAGGCGATCCTGTCGTCGGGGCTGCACCCGCATTACGTCCAGGTCGCCAGGACGATGGCGAAATACACCGGCGACGCGCTGGAGACCGCCGCGCCCACGCTGACCGCCGAGACGGACCTCGACGCGCTGATCGGCCGGATCGATGCCGACACCAGCTGCGTCGTCGTCCAATATCCCGACATCCTCGGCCGCATCGCGGACCTGCGGCCGCTCGCCGACGCCTGCCATGCCGCCAGGGCGCTGCTGATCGCGGTGGTTACGGAGCCGGTGTCGATGGGCGCGCTGATCTCGCCGGGCGAGATGGACGCCGACATCGTGGTGGGCGAGGGCCAATCGCTCGGCGTCGGGCTCCAGTTCGGAGGGCCTTACGTCGGGCTCTTCGGATGCAAGGAGAAATACGTCCGCCAGATGCCCGGCCGGCTGTGCGGCGAGACGGTGGACGCGGACGGCAAGCGCGGCTTCGTGCTGACGCTCTCGACGCGCGAACAGCATATCCGCCGCGAGAAGGCGACGAGCAATATCTGCACGAACTCAGGGCTTTGCGCGCTGGCCTTCTCGATCCACATGACCCTGCTGGGCGAGGCGGGGCTGCGGCGGCTGGCGGGGCTGAACCATGCGGGCGCGGTCCGCGCGGCGGAGCGGCTGGCCAAGGTGCCGGGCGTGCGGCTGGTCAACGAGACCTTCTTCAACGAGTTCACGCTCGACTTGGGGCGAGAGGCGCGACCGATCGTGCGCGCGCTGGCCGACCGGGGCGTGCTGGCGGGCGTGTCGCTCGGACGGCTCTACCCGGATGAGGCGGCGCTCGCCGACGGCCTGGTCGTCGCGGTGACGGAGACGACAACGCCCGAGGATGTGGAAGCGCTGGCGACGGCGCTCGAGGAGACGTTGGCGTGATGGCCTCTCAGTGTAGCGAGTCCACCCCCTCCGTTCACCCTGAGCTTGTCGAAGGGCTGTACTTCTACTCCTCAAGGAAAGGGCAGGGCTTCGATAAGCTCAGCCTGAACGGGATTTGAGATCATGACCATCAACCAGAGCGGCTGGCGTCCTGAGGCTCCCTCGCCCGCGCGCACGCGCGAAGAGGGTGCGACTTTAGCGACTTTTACCGGCAACCGCGCGCTGATGCTGGAGGAGCCGCTGATCTTCGAGATCGGCTCCACCCGCACCACCGGCGTCGACTTCGCCGAGGGCGATGTGGCGCACGACCGGCTCGGTGGCCTGACCCGCAAGGCGCCGATCGGACTGCCGGGCCTGTCGGAGCCCGAGACGGTGCGCCACTACACGCGCCTGTCGCGGCAGAACTACGCGATCGATCTGGGGCTGTTCCCGCTCGGCAGCTGCACGATGAAGCACAACCCGCGGCTGAACGAGCGGATGGCGCGGCTGCCCGGGTTTGCCGACGTCCACCCGCTCCAGCCCGTCGATACGGTGCAGGGCGCATTGGAGGTGATCCACCAGCTCGCGCACTGGCTGGTGACGCTAACGGGCATGCACTCGGTCACGATGAGCCCCAAGGCGGGCGCGCATGGCGAGCTGTGCGGCATCCTGGCGATCAAGGCGGCGCTGGCGGCACGCGGAGAAGGCGGGCGCCGCGTGATCCTGGTGCCCGAGAGCGCGCACGGGACCAACCCCGCGACCGCCGCCTTCGCCGGCTTCGACGTCGAGGACATCGCCGCGACCGCCGAAGGCCGCGTCGACACGGAGGCGCTGAAGGCACGGCTGGGGCCGGACGTCGCCGGCGTAATGATCACCAACCCCAACACCTGCGGGCTGTTCGAGCGCGATCTTCACGCGATCAGCGAGGCCGTGCATGCGGCGGGTGGCTTCGTCTATTGCGACGGCGCGAACTTCAACGCCATCGTGGGTCGCGTGCGGCCGGGCGATCTCGGCATCGACGCGATGCACATCAACCTGCACAAGACCTTCTCGACCCCGCACGGTGGCGGCGGCCCGGGATCGGGGCCGGTGGTGTTCTCGGAGGCGCTCACTCCGTTCGCGCCGCTGCCGTTCGTTGAGAGGCAGGGCGACACGTTCGCGCTCGTGGAAGAAGAGAGTGCAGGCGAGCACCACGGCTCCAGCTTCGGCCGGATGGTGGCCTTCCACGGCCAGATGGGCATGTTCACGCGCGCGCTGACGTACATCCTGTCGCACGGCGCGGACGGGCTGCGGCAGGTGGCGGAGGATGCGGTGCTCAACGCCAATTACGTGCTGCGATCGCTGGAGGGCACGCTCGACGCGCCGTTCGCCGGCAGCGGCCCGTGCATGCACGAGGCGTTGTTCTCCGATTCCAACCTTGCCGAGGGATTCTCGACGCTGGACGTCGCCAAGGGGCTGATCGACGAGGGCTATCACCCGATGACAGTGTATTTTCCGCTCGTCGTCCACGGCGCGATGCTGGTGGAGCCGACCGAGACCGAGTCGAAGGCCGCACTCGACCAGTTCATCGGCGCGCTACGCTCGGTCGCGCAGCGGGCGAAGGCGGGGGACGAGGGCCTGAAGGTGGCGCCCCACTTCGCGCCCCGCCGGCGGCTCGACGAGACGCAGGCGGCGCGCAAGCCCGTGCTGGTATGGAGGGAGCCGCCGCTGGCGCAGGCGGCAGAATAGACTTGGCGGCGCTGTATTGGTGAGGTAGAACACCCCTTGCAACAGCCGGGGGGCAAGCATGCAGCACGGACAGGTCGTACAGCCGGGCGGGATCGCGCAATATCTGATCCCGATCGCCGTCATCGCGGTTGTGTTCGCGTTTCGGGCGCGACGTATGTCGCGGACCCGGCCGTTGAAGCTGGGGCAGCTTTGGATCGTCCCGGCGCTCTACGCGATGATGGTGGTACTGGCCTTTGTCCGCGTATCGCCCAACGCCGCAGGTTGGGGTGCGGCGGCGGTCGGCTTGGCGGTTGGTGGCGCCCTGGGTTGGTGGCGGGGCAAGACGATCGCGATCCACGTCGATCCGGTGACGCAGACGCTGAGCCAGCGTGCCTCGCCCGTCGGCATCCTGATCCTGCTCGCGCTGGTCGTGACGAGATCGGCCGCGCAGATGGGCGGGCGCGCCGCGCATCTCGATGTGACGACCCTGACGAATGGTCTGCTCCCCTTGGCGCTGGGGACCTTCACGATGATGCGTGTGGAAATGTACCTGCGCGCCAAACGTGTCTTGAGGGCCGATCTGGTCGAGCGGTTCAGGTAATCCGGGGGGTGGCGCCAGCGCGGCCCGCTGGCTATCCGCCCCCATGGCCATCAAACACGCGCTCCCCGTCGCCCGCGAGGCGGACTTCGCCGCCTGGTATCAGGCCGTCATCACCGAGGCGGATATGGCGGAGGAGTCGGGCGTCCGCGGCTGCATGGTCATCCGCCCCTGGGGCTATGGCATATGGGAGCGCATTCAGCGCCTGCTCGACGACCGCATCAAGGCGACGGGGCACGAGAACTGCTATTTCCCGGTCTTCATCCCGCTCTCGTACTTCGAGAAGGAGGCCGAGCATGTCGAGGGATTCGCCAAGGAAATGGCGGTCGTTACCCACCACCGGCTGATCTCGGACGGGAAGGGCGGGCTGGTGCCCGATCCCTCTGCCAAGCTGGAGGAGCCGCTGGTCGTCCGGCCGACGTCGGAGACGGTGATCGGCGCCGCCTTCGCGCGCTGGATCCAGTCGTGGCGCGACCTGCCGGTGCTCATCAACCAATGGGCCAATGTGGTGCGGTGGGAGATGCGCACCCGCATGTTCCTGCGCACCAGCGAGTTCCTGTGGCAGGAGGGGCATACCGCCCACGCCAGCGTCGCGGAGGCGCAGGAGGAGACGCGCCGGATGCTGGAGGTGTACAGGTCATTCTCCGAGGATGTCGTCGCCATGCCGGTGGTGGCGGGCGAGAAGCCAGAGAACGAGCGGTTCCCGGGAGCGGTCGAAACCTGGTCGATCGAGGCGATGATGCAGGACGGCAAGGCGCTGCAGGCAGGCACGTCGCATTTCCTGGGCACCAATTTCGCGTCCTCGCAGAACATCCGGTTCCAGAATGCCGAAGGGCAGTTCGAGTTGGCCAACACGACGAGCTGGGGCATGTCGACACGGATGATCGGCGGCCTCATCATGACGCACGGCGACGACGACGGGCTGCGCGTGCCGCCGCGGCTCGCGCCGTGGCAGGTCGTGATCGTGCCGATGCTGCGCGACGCGCCGGAGGACGAGGCGATCGTCGCCTATTGCAAGGCGTTGCAGGCCGATCTTGCCGGCCGGTCGGCGTTCGGCGAGCCGGTGCGGGCGCTGCTCGACCTCAAGTCGGCGAAGTCGACCGCCAAGCGCTGGGCTTGGGTGAAGAAGGGCGCACCCGTGGTGATCGAGGTCGGCGGACGCGACGTGGCCGGCGGCAATCTATCAGTGATCCGCCGCGATCGGCTATACCGGGACGACGGCAAGGTCGACAGCCGGGTCGTGCCGCGCGACGGCTTCGGCGCGGGCGTGGCCGAACTGCTGGCGGACATCCAGTCCTCGCTCCACATCGAAGCGCGGCACCGCATGGAAGCGGGCATCCGCCGCGACGTGACCGACATGGCCGGGTTGGAGCGCGCGTTCGAGGGCGAAAAACCCGGCTGGGTCGAGGTGCAATGGAGCCGCCCGACCGGAGCTGCGCTCGACGCGGTGGTGGAGCGGCTGAAGGCGCTGAAGCTCACGATCCGGAACACGCCGATCGACGCCGCGGCGGTCGACGGCGCCTGCCTGTTCACGGGCCAGCCAGCCGTCGAGCGTATTGTGGTGGCGCGGGCGTATTGACTTTCGTCACCCCGGATTTGTTCCGGGGTCCAGGCCCGTACGAGCAAACCGCTGCATGTCTAAGTGCATCGCTCGTCCGACGCTGGACCCCGGAACAGGTCCGGGGTGCCGATGTCGGATGAGCAACCGGACCGTCGTTCCACCGTCACCTTTTTGGATCACTTCGACACTCATGCTCGACACCATCCCGTCCGCCGCCCCCGATCCCGCGCCCGAACCGACCTCCGCGATCACCACCTTCGCCCCGATCGCCGCGACCGCGCCGGTGCGCGAGGGCGCGCCCTATGCGCGTGACGAGTTGCTCCACGAGCTGTTCGACGCGACCTGCGCCGCGCATCCGACCCGGTGTGCGATCGGGATGCTCGAGGTCGACGCCGACAGCAGCCGTCGCGGATCACTGCCGTACGCCAGCCTGCGCGAGCGGGCGCTGCGGATGGCGCACTTCCTGCGCGATCAGGGCGTCGGGCGCGGCGATCGGGTGCTGATCTGCCTGCCGCGCGGGCTCGACCAGTATCTGGCGATCCTGGGCACATTGTGGGCCGGCGCGGCGTATGTGCCCGTCGACTGGGGCTATCCCAAGGACCGGATCGACTTCATCGCCGCCGACAGCGGCGCGAAGCTGGCGCTCACCGCGTCAGCCCGGCTCGCCGAGATGACGGTGCCGGCGGTGGCGCTCGACGAACTGCTGGGCGACCTCGCGGCGGCCACGGCCGCGCCGATCGGCCGGGCCGAAACAGGCAGCGAACCGGGCGACCTCGCCTACATCATCTATACCTCGGGCACGACCGGCCGCCCCAAGGGCGTGATGATCTCCCACGCCAATGCCTGCCACCTCGTCCGATCCGAAAGCGCGATCCTGGCACTCGATCCGTCGGACAAGGTGTTCGGCGGCTTCAGCCTCGCCTTCGACATGTCGGTGGAGACGATGTGGAGCGCGTTCTTCGTCGGTGCCGAGCTGCTGGTCGCATCCGAGGCGCTGACCAAGGCGGGGCCGGACATCGCGAAGACGCTCGCTGAGCGGGGCGTGACGATCTGGCACGTCGTGCCCTCGCTGCTCGCGTTGGTGGAGCAGGACTGGCCGGCGCTGCGCCTGCTGAACCTGGGCGGCGAGGCATGTCCGCCCGATCTGGTCCAGCGCTGGGCACGGCCGGGGCTGCGCCTCCTCAACACCTATGGGCCGACCGAGACGACGGTGACGGCGACCTGGACCGAGGTGCAGCCGGGCCGCCGCGTCACCATCGGGCGACCGTTGCCCGGTTACTCCGCCTGGATCGTCGACGAGCGGCTGATGCCGGTCGCGGCGGGCGCGGAGGGCGAGCTGGTGATCGGCGGCCCGGGCGTCGGCGTCGGCTATGTCGAGCGGCCTGAGCTGACGGCGGACAAGTTCGTCCTGACGCCCTTCGCGGGTCCGTCCGGCAGGCCGGAGCGCATCTATCGCTCGGGCGACCTTGTGCGGATCGACGCGGCCGGCGAGATCGACTTCATCGGCCGCATCGACACGCAGGTGAAGATCCGCGGTTTCCGCGTCGAACTCGCGGAGATCGAGGCGGTGTTGGGCGAACAGCCGGGCGTCGCGCAGGCGGTGGTCCATCTGTTCAAGGACGACGACGGCGCCGAGCTGCTCGCCGCTTTTCTCGTCGCGCGCACGGGCGCGGCGCTCGACATGCCCGCGATCCGCGCGGCGGTGCGCGAGCGGCTGCCCAACTACATGCGGCCCGGCGCCTACCAGCGGCTCGATGCGCTGCCGACGCTGCCCGCTTCGGGCAAGGTCGACCGCAAGGCGCTCGTCCGCCCCGTCCCCGATCCGGTTGGCGAGCGCGAGATCATGTCGCCGACGACCGCGGCCGAGATCGCGATCCACGCCGTCTGGGCAGAGTCGTTCGCGCCCCAAGCCGTGTCGGTCACCGACGATCTGTTCGAGGATCTGGGCGGCCATTCGCTCAAGGCGGCGCGGCTGGTCTCGGCGATGCGGCGCGTGCCGGGCTATGAGGGGACGTCGCTGGAGGACGTGTACGCCGCCCCCACGATCCGCGGCCTCGCGGCGCGGCTGGCGGGCGCAGGGGTCGTCCGGCACGTCACCGAGGCGGACTTCCACCGCACGCCCGACTGGCAGCGGCGGCTGTGCTTCGTCGCGCAGACGGCGGCGCTGGTGCCGATCTTCACGGTGGCGGGGCTGCAGTGGTTCTTCCCGTACCTCGCCTACACGTTTCTCGCGTCGCGGATGGATCGGCTGCCGGCGCTGACGCTCAGCGGGTTGAGCTTCATCCTGATCCCGCCCGCGGCGATGCTGTTGTCGGTCGCGATCAAGTGGCTGGTGATCGGCCGCTACCGCGCCGGCGAGCATCCGTTGTGGGGGATGTATTATTTCCGCTGGTGGTTCGTGCGGCGGTTCCAGGACGTGATCGCGACGCCATACCTCGCCGGCACGCCGATGATCCGCGCCTATTACCGCCTGCTCGGCGCGAAGGTGGGCCACCGTGCCTATATCGGCCGCACGACGATCGACGCGGCGGACCTCGTGACCATCGGCGAGGATGCGGTCGTCAGCGGCTATGCCATCCTGGCGACCAGCGCGGTCGAGGGCGGGATTCTGCGGCTAGGCCGCGCCACCTTGGGCGCACGCGCGTCGCTCGGGTCGATGGCGGTGCTCGGCCGCGATGCGACGATCGAGGCGGACGGCGAACTGGAGGACCTGTCCGCGCTGCCGGCGAACGCGACGATCCGTGCCGGCGAGATATGGCGCGGCTCGCCCGCCCGGCCCACCGGCGAGCGGCGGTCGCCTGCCCCACGCCCACAGGTGAGCAGGGCTGCCCGGCTGGCGGTGTACGTCGCGTTGCTGATAGCCGGACTGTCGCTGCCGCTCGTCGCGATCCTGCCGATCGCGCCCGGCCTGGTGTCGATGATCGAGCTTGATTGGGCCACCGACGGCTATCTCTACCTGCTGATCTCGCCGCTGCTCGCCGCCACGTACGTGGTCTTGATGTGCGTGCTGACGGTACTCGCCAAGCGGCTGATCCTCGGCAAGGTTCAGCCTGGCACCTACCGCCGGACGAGCTGGTTCTACGTCCGTTACTGGTTCGTGCAGCAGGTGAACGACCTCGCGCTCAATCTCTTGCACCCGATTTATGCCACGCTGTTCGTCGCGCCCTGGTATCGCGCGCTGGGCGTGAAGGTCGGCCGGCGGGCAGAGATATCCACCGCCGCATCGATCGTCCCCGACCTGGTCGAGATCGGGCCGGAGAGCTTCATCGCCGACGCCGTGCTGTTCGGTGCGGCGAAAGTGGAGCCCGGCACGATCCGGCTCGATCGGACGCGCATCGGGCGCCGCACGTTCGTCGGCAACTCCGCGCTGCTGCCTGCCGGTTCCGACATCGGCGACGACGTGCTGATCGGCGTCCTGTCGCGCCCGCCCGCCGGCGGCGAGGCGAGCGCGCCGGGCGGCACATGGTTCGGATCGCCGCCGATCTCGCTGCCGGTGCGCCAGAGCGTCGGGCTGTTCGACGAGGGCGCGCGGTTCAACCCGTCTCGCAAGCTGGTGGCGACGCGGCTGGCGATCGAGAGCGTGCGCGCGATCCTGTCGCTTACCGTCTTCATCGCGCTGTTCAGCCTGCTGCTGTCGGCAGTCGGTGATCTGAGCGACCTCGATCACGGCGGCGGGTGGATCGTGCTCGCCTTCCCGTTCCTTTATGTCGCTTTCGCGGTCGCCTGCGGGCTGTTCGTGGTGGCGCTGAAATGGCTGGTGGTCGGCCGCTACAAGCCGGTGACCAAGCCGTTGTGGAGCCCGTTCGTGTGGCGGACGGAACTGGTCACTTCGACCTATGAGAACCTCGCCGTCGCCAATCTGCTCGAACCGCTCAGGGGCACGGCGTGGCTGCCGATGTTCCTGCGGTTGATGGGCTGCCGGATCGGGCGGCGCTGCTACATCGACTCGACCGACATCACCGAGCACGACCTCATCACGCTGGGCGACGATGTGGCGCTCAATGAACAGGCCGGGCTGCAGACGCACCTGTTCGAGGACCGGGTGATGAAGGTCGGCCCGGTGACGATCGGCGCGCGCGCGACGATCGGATCGATCGCGATCGTGCTGTACGATGCGAGCGTCGGCGAGGACGCATCGCTCGGCGACCTGTCGGTGGTGATGAAAGGCGAGGCGCTGCCGCCCGGCACCGCCTGGGAGGGCTCGCCCGCGCGGCTGGCGTGAGCCGGTGACGGCCGGCGTCCGCTGGATCGACGCGCCGGAGGAGGCGAGGTCCGCGCAGGCCGCGGCCTGGCTCGTCAGGCTAGACGATCCGCGGGTGGATCGGTGGCTGGCTCGCTCGCCTGCCTTGGCCGCGGATCTTCCGATCGTCGCCAGTAGCGCCGACGCGGGCGAGCGGCTGGTCCGCCGACGGCTCGCGCGGCTGTTGCTCGGCGAGATGACGGGAATGTGGCCTGCCGGGGTGGTGCTGGACCGTACGGCCGGGGGCGGTCCGATCGTTGCTGTTCCCGCCGATTGGCACGTCTCGCTCGCTGGCAGGGCACCGTGGTGCGCGGTCGCCGTCGCCCGTTCGCCGGTCGGCATCGATGTCGAGCCGATCGCGGGGGAACCGTTACCGCTCGATCTGCTGACGGCGGCGGAACGGGCGTGGATCGCCGATCGGCCGGCCGCCGACCGCCTGCGCGCGTCGCTCGCCTGCTGGGTAGCGAAGGAGGCGCACGCCAAGCGCTTCGGCCATCCGCGCGGCCTCGATCCTGCGGCCGTGGAGACTCAGCCCGCGGGTCGGCCCAGGTTCGTCCGCTCGGGCGACGACTGGTCGCGGGTGGTGTTCGCCGGTGGCGCGGCTTGTGTCGCGGCAGTGGCGGTCGACATCGAATAGGGACGCTCGCTAGCTTGGATGGCCCAGTGACGGTTCGGCGTCGCGCCCATCGTAAAGCGCAGCTCGCCGCCCGCCTCGATCTCGGCATGCGTGATGTAGCTGCGGGCCAACGGCTTGCCGTCCAGCGTCACCGCCTCGACATAACAGTTGCGGCCGCTCAGCCCGCTCGCGAGAATTGCTAACGCCTTGCCGTCCGGCAGGTGCAGCACCGCGCGCGGCAGGAACGGTCGCCCGATCGCATATTCCAGGCTGCCGGGCGTCACCGGGTAGAAGCCCATCGCGGTGAACACGAGCCAGGCGGACATCTGCCCCAGGTCGTCGTTGCCCGCGAGGCCGTCGGGCGTCGGCTTGTACTGGCTGCCGACGATCTGCGCCAACCGCTCCTGCGTCCGCCACGGCGCGCCGGCATAGTCGTAGAGATAGGCGACGTGGTGGCTCGGCTCGTTGCCATGGATATACTGGCCGATCAGCCCGGCGATATCCTCGGCACGGCTGTAGTCGAGCTTTGAATTGTCATAGTCGAACATCGCGTCCAGCTTGGCGACCACCTTGGCGTCGCCGCCCATCGCGCCGAACAGCGCCGCCTGATCCTGCGGCACGAACCAGCTATATTGCCAGGCATTGCCCTCGGTATAGTCGGAGCCGTAGTCGATCGCGGTCGGATCGAACGGCGTCCGGAACGCGCCCGACGCCAGCCGCGCGCGGACGAAGCCGGTCGCGGGATCGAACGTGTTGCGCCAGTTGCCCGCACGCTTCTCGAACGGAGCAGCCACGTCGCTGCGGCCCATCGCCTGCGCCATCCGCGACAGCGCCCAGTCGTCATAGGCGTATTCGACGGTCTTGGACGCCGCCTCCGGGTCGCGATCGATGGGATCATAGCCGCGCGCCATGTACTCGCCGAGGCCGCCGTAGGGCGCGTAGGTGGCGCTCGCGACCATCGCCTTCAGGGCGGCGTCGGCGTCGAAGCCACGAATGCCTTTGAGATACGCGTCTGCGATCACCGGAACGGCGTGATAGCCGATCATCGTCCACGTCTCGCGCCCCTGGAACTGCCACACCGGCAGGATGCCGAACGGGCTCTCCTGCTGGCTTGCCACCAGCGAACGGACAACGTCGACGGTGGTCTGCGCGGGCTGGACGATCGTCAGCAGCGGATGCTCGGCGCGGAACGTGTCCCACAGCGAGAAAGTGGACCGGAAGGTGAAGCCGTCGGCGCGGTGCACGGCGTCGTCCGGGCCGCGATACCGCCCATCCGCGTCGCTCGCTACCGACGGAGCGAGCAGCGAGTGGTACAACGCCGTCATCACGTTGCGCCGCATCGGCGCGGGGCCGGCGACCTCCAGCGCACCCAGTGCCTCGCGCCACGCGGCGGTCGTGCGGGCATGGATCGCGTCGAAATCGCCAGGCTCGGCATCGAGGTTGGCGATCGCGCCTGCCTCGTCGACCGACGAGATGGCTACCTTCACCTCCAGCGGCTTCGCGAGCCGGCCGAAGTCGAGTCGTGCAACCAGCGCGCGTCCCGTACGCTCGGCTACGGCGTCCGTGCCGCGACCGGGACCCTGGAACCCCTTGTAGGCGACGTCCTTCTCCGTGCTGACGAAGGCATGGTCCGTCAGCGGCGCGTCGAAGCGCATCGCGAAGCACAGGATGCGATCGGGAGCCCAGCCGCGCGTCTGGCGACAGCCGGTGACGCTGCCGTCGTCGCGCACCCGCACTGACGACCACAGCACCTTGCCGGGATAGTTGTAGAGCGACGTGCGCAGGTCGAGCACCAGATGCGCCGCCTCGCCGCGCTGGAAGCGGTAGCGGTGGACGCCGACGCGCGTGCCCGCCGTCATCTCCGCCCGGACGTGGGCGTCCGACAGGGTGACGGCGTAGTAACCTGGCTTCGCGACCTCGTCGGCATGGGAGAAGCGGGACCGATACCCCGATCCGGGATTGGCGGGATCGCCTGGTTCCAGCGGCACCGTGTCACCCGAAACGGGCATGACCAGGAAGTCACCCAGGTCCGAATGACCGGCGCCCGAGAAATGCGTGTGGCTGAAACCCTGGATCGTCGGGTCGGTGTAGCGATAGCCGGCCGCCCATTTGTAGCTGTCGCGGACGACGTGGCTGGTGTCGGTGTCGGGGCTTAGCTGCACCATCCCGAACGGCGCGGTCGCGCCCGGGTAGGTGTGACCCTCGCCGCCGGTGCCGATCATCGGATCGACGTCCGCCAGCGGGTCCGGCGCGGCGGGTGCAGCGGTGAGGGGGGCGGCGAGGATGAGGGCGAGTGCGGTGGCGGCGAGGGGGCGGATCATGGGCGGGTTAGAGCATGACCCAGTTCCAACGTCACCCCTCGTCACCCCGGACTTGATCCGGGGTCCCGCTTATCGCCGGTATCAAGGAAGCGGGACCCCCGGTCGAGCCCCGGGGTGACGGGTAAGGCTACCGCTCGCTTAGATAGTACCGCTCCACCTCGGCCAGGTCGTCGTCCAGCTCGTACACGATCGGCTGTCCCGTCGGGATCTCCAGGCTCGTGATCTCGTCGTCTGGAATGTTCGATAGGTGCTTCACCAGCGCGCGCAAGCTGTTGCCGTGGGCGGAGATCATCACCCGCTGGCCGCTCCGCAGCGCCGGCGCGATCCGCTCGTTCCAATAGGGCAGCACGCGGTCGATCGTGTCCTTCAGGCTCTCGGTTCGCGGGATGGCGATGCCGGCGTAGCGGCGGTCGTGGGACAGGTCGAACGGGCTGCCGGGCTCCTGCTGGGGCGGTGGCACGTCGAAGCTGCGGCGCCAGACGTGGACCTGGTCGGCGCCGTGACGTGCCGCCGTCTCCGCCTTGTCGAGCCCGGTCAGCCCGCCGTAATGCCGCTCGTTCAGCCGCCAGTCCTTCTCGACCGGCAGCCACAACCGCCCCATCGCTTCCAGCGCGATGTTGAGCGTCTTGATCGCGCGGGTCTGCAGGCTGGTGAAGCAGGTGTCCGCGTCCATGCCCTTGGCCGTCAGCAGCTCGCCCGCCGCGCGTGCCTCCTCGCGACCCTTGTCGGTCAGGTCCACGTCCCACCATCCGGTGAAGCGGTTCTCGAGGTTCCAGGCGGACTGGCCATGGCGGATGAGGATCAGCGTGGGCATCGGGTCTCCGTTACAGGATCAGGGTCATGAAGCGATTGTGGGGACTGGGCGGATAACCGCCGAACGCGTCCCGGTCGACGAAGCCGAACCGCTCGTACAGCGCGTTGGCTGCCGCGAAGCGCGGGCCGACGCCGGTCTCCAGGTTGACGCGATGGTGGCCGTCCGCGCGGGCGGCGGCGATCAGCCCGTCGAGGATCAGGCGGCCCACCTTGCGGCCGAGATAGGCAGGGTCGGTGCGCATCGACTTCACCTCCGCCTCGCCATCGCCCAGCGCGCGGAGCGCGCCGACGCCCGCGAGCGCGTCACCATCCCAGGCTGCGAAGAACCGGATGTCGGGACTGCGCAATGCGGCGGGGTCGAGCGCGTGGGCAAAGCCAGAAGGAAAGCCGTTGTGCGCTTCGCGATGATGAAAGGCGAGCAGCGCAGTCACCACCGGATCGTCCAATCCGCCCTCGCGAACGATCAGCTCCGTCATCGTCGACCGCCTGAGGGGATCAGGTCGATCATCGTCGCCAGCGTTTCGAGGGTGGCATGGGCGAGGGCCTTGGATCGCTCCGGGCTCCACCCGAACTCGGGATCGGGGTTGAGGTCGTGGTCCTTGAACGGCATCTCCAGCGTCATAGCCACCGCGCCGAACCGCTCGGCGATCTGATTGGTCGACATCGACAGGTTCGCGCGGCCCGCGGCCGCCTTGCCGTAACCGCGCTCGGTCTGAAAATCGGGCGTGTGCGCTGCCAGTCGCCGGCCGAACTCGTAGAACAGCTCACCCTGCGCGTCGGTCCAGTTCGGGATGCCCTCGAAGCCGGCGATGAAATTGGCCGGGATCGCCTCGTCGCCATGGACGTCCATCGCATAGGCGACGCCGGTTCCGTCCATCGCCGACAGCACGCCCAGCACTTCGGGGCTGCGCTCGGCGGACGGCGCGTGCCATTCGCGGTTGAGGTTCACGCCCGCGGCGTTGGTGCGCAGATGGCCACGCCGCGTGCCGTCCGGGTTCATGTTGGGGACTAGGTGGAAGGTGAAGGCGTCGAGTAGCGCACGCGTCGTCGGATCGGTCGCGTCGGCGAGCCGCTCCAGCGCGCCTTCCATGAGCCACTCGCACATCGACTCGCCGGGATGCTGGCGCGCGTAGATCCAGGCGGGTCGAGAGCCGCTGCCGACCGTCAACAAGTCGATCGGCTGCCCGTCGAGCGACCGGCCAAGCTCGCGATGCGTGAACCCCGGCGCGTTGGCGAAGCGTGCGATCAGCGAGGCGTGCCGCTCCGTGGTGTACGGCGCGAAGTACGCGAACCAGACGACGTCGCCATCCGCTCCGTCCCAATCGAACGCCAGCACGCCGTCGTCGTAGCGCGTCTCGATCTGGCGCCACGCGCCTCGGTCGGTGCTGGCTCGAGTACGATAGCCTGGCCAGCCCATCGGATAGGCGGAGCCGCCGGCGTTGACGATCCGGAACGTCCATCGACCCTCGCGCAGCCCGGCCGCGCGGAAGTAGAACCATTGGTAGAAGTCCGACCCGTGATCGCGCACGATCTCGAGATCTATGCGCTGGCCATCGACGGCGACAAAATGGATGTTGCCGCCATCAAACGCGGCGTTGATGCTCGGGGTCATTTCACTTCGATAGTGCGCCCCGAATCGCCTGGGAACCCCAGGAACAGCGCATGCGAGAGCCGCGCCGCGGTAGCATTGGCGTCGGCATCGCGCGCCGCGACGTCTGTCGCGGTCTGGGCGTGGCCCTCCCACACCGCGTCCGGCCCGCGCCGGATACGCACGCTCAGTTCCGAGATCACGCCCACGCGGCCGCGCGGATGGCCTACCGGGAAGCTGACACCGCCGCCAAGCCCGACGCCGCCACCACCACGATAGCCGCCGCCGCCCGAGAAGCCTCCCGCCCCTAGCCCGATACTGACGGGGGAGCGACGCGGCGGCAACGGTCGGTCGGTGCGATTGAACCCTACCGTCACCCGGAATTGCGGCACCGCACCCGGCGCGACCGGCGTGTAGCCCAGGCGGAGCAACTCGGCCTGCACGGCGGCAGCATAGGTCTGGAACTCGAGGCTTGGCGGCCCGCTCGTGTCGAGCGGTTCCACCGCGACCGTGCCGCGATCCGCGACCGGGTCGTAATGGAAGCGGGTCGCCTCGACCGGAAACCGCGTCGGCCCGGTCGCGCAGCCCGCGAGCCCCAACGGCACCAAGACCAGACCCACCACCGCCAGCCGCTTGTGCATATATCATCCCCATCGTGTCGTTTCGCGGTGGTAACGCTTCAATGGCGCGACGGGTCCGGGGCCGACCGGCTCGGCAATGCGGTTGACCCCCGTGCGCGCAACCACTAGGCAATTTCGTCCAGTCAGAAATCCATCGGTCAGCAGAAAACAGCCATGAAGATCCGCAACTCGCTCAAGTCGCTCAAGGGTCGTCACCGCGACAATCGCGTGATCCGTCGCCGCGGCCGCACCTATGTCATCAACAAGACCAACCGTCGCTTCAAGGCGCGCCAGGGCTGATCTTGCGCTCGGTCGAGGTGGCGCACGAGGGTCCGACGACCGTCATCTTCGACATCGGTGCCGTCCTGTACGATTGGGACCCACGGTTCCTGTACGAGCGCCTGATCCCACGGGGTGAGGCGCTTAATGCATTCTTGCGGGACGTCGTAACGCGCGAGTGGCATTTCCAGCATGACGCGGGCCGCCCCTTCGCGGAGACGTCCGCCGAGCTGATCGCGTCGCACCCACATCATGCCGACCTGGTCGCAGCCTGGGGCGAGCGGTTCCTCGACACCATCCCGGGCCCGATCCCGGGCATGCCCGAACTGGTCGACGAGCTCGATGCGGCGGGCGTGCCGCTCTATGCGATCACCAACTTCTCCGGCGAGTTCTTCCCGCCGTTCCGCGAGCGCGAGGCGGCGATGTTCGATCGGTTCCGCGACATCGTCGTTTCGGGCGACGAGAAGATGGTGAAGCCGCATGCCCCCATCTATCGTCTTGCGCTGGATAGGTTCGGGTTGCGCGCGGAAGAGGCGGTGTTCATCGACGACAATGTCGCCAACGTCGCCGGGGCGCAGGCGGTCGGGATGACCGCGCTGCACTTCACCGACGCCGCGAAATTGCGGGCGGAGTTGGTGTCGCTGGGCCTGCTGGCGCCGGCCAGCCGCTCACAGTCGGGTGCGCCCGCGCCGCCTCGCTGATCGAGAGGCCAATCAGCCGGTTTCTCCCACAGTTTGGCCAGCCTCCCGAACCAATAAAGACGGACGGCCTCGTCTCCGGTCACCTCCCGGGCAGGTACCGGCAATCAGATCTGGCAGTGGCCATGACGCTGCCCGGTCAGTGGCGATCCCATGACGCACCGTCAGCGTCCAAAAGTCGGCCGACTGGAAGATGCCGGCATTGGTGACATTGACGTCGAGATGGCGCACGGCCGCGAATGGTGCTTCTGCGCCCGTTGCATCAGGCGGACCACCAACGACGCCACGCGTCTTCCCCCGACTCGGCCCGCCACGGCATGGTCCTTGCCCGCGCTGGTTAACGATCACCTCAGCGCCAACTGCGCGCGATGGCTCGGCCGTCGGGTCGACGATCACGCGTTCGCCCCTCTTGCCAGTGCTGACAGCGCCAAGGGGTTTTGCGTCCTGAAAGTCGCCTGCCGTTGTTGCGGTCAGGAAGTGGTGCCCAGGGGCGGAGTTGAACCACCGACACGACGATTTTCAGTCGTCTGCTCTACCACTGAGCTACCCGGGCACTCCCGCGTTGGCGGGAGCGGGCTCATTAGTCGCGGGTTTCGGGGCTGTCCAGCCCGTCCGCGTCACCCGACGGATCGGCGGGATGCGCGGGCAGGCGGTATCCGTCGGACAGCCATTGCAGCAGGTCGCGATCGCGGCAGCCCTGGCTGCAGAAGGGCGCGGTCGTGGGGTCGGCCGGCTTGCCGCAGATCGGGCAGCCGTTCTTGGCGGACGCGCGGGCGATCAGTCGCTCTCCAGATCGGGGGTGGCGCCGGTGCGCCGGGCGAGGTCCGCCAGCCAATCGGGCTGGGCGGCGATCCGTGCCAGCACTGCCGCGGGCAGGCGATGGCGGCGCGGCGCGCCGGGCGGCACCCGCTCCAGCCGGCGGAGCGCCGCGCGCGCCTCTGCGCCCATCGGGTCGACCCGCAGCAGCTCGGGCAGCGAGGCGCGGGGTCTCGGCCGCACGATCTGGAGGAACCCGAAGCCGTTGACCGCGGTCCGCTCGAACGGCGGCGGCAGCGCGGCGTCCAGCGCCGCGGCGACCGCCTGGCGCGGCTCGCGTCCCGCGACGGTCGGGAAATCGATCCCGATCGATCCGCCGATGCCGTGACGACGGATCGCCTCCGCCACTGCGGGCGCGGCGGCGAGCGCAAGCGGGGTCGGGGGCGTCGGACCGTCGACGTCGAACAGCGTCATCGCGGGCGTCGGCGTCATCCGGAGCGCGCCGCCGGCAAAGGCGATCTCGCCGGTCAGCGCCTCGTCGAGCAGTTCGGACCAGCCGGCCGCTTCCAGCGCATCGGCCTCGTGCGCACGGAGCCGACGAACGGCGGCGCCGGTGGCGGCGATGCGCGCGAGCAGGTCGGGCCCGGCCGCAGGGGCGGCATCGGACGACGCTGGTTCCGCCTTCGTGCGCTTGGCCCGGCCGGGCTCCGGGATCGCCTCGCGCGTGACGGTCACCAGCAGCGCGGCGCCCTGCGACAGGCCCGGCGGCAAGCGGACCAGCATCGCTTCGCTGCCGCCGTCCAGCATGACGATCGCCGGCGGGCCTCGGTCCGCGAGCCGGGCGCGCAGGACGGCGCCAACGCGCGGGCCTGCGTCGTCCAGCTCGATCGCGGCCTCCAGGATGCGACCGTCCTCGACCAGCGCCGCGCGGCTCTCGCCGATCCCGGCTTCGTACAGCCATTCGGCCACGGGCGGATCAGTCGACCGCGATGCCGCAGGCCGCAAGCAGCGCGCGCGTCTCGAACAGCGGCAGGCCGACCACGCCCGAATGGCTGCCGTGCAGGAAGCGGACCCACGCCTCCGCCCGGCCCTGGATCGCATAGCCGCCGGCCTTGCCGCGGCCTTCGCCGCCGGCGACGTACGCGTCGATCTCGGCGCGCGAGAGCGGGCGAAGGGCGACGATCGTGTCCGACAGGCGCACGCGGACCACGCCCGCCGGATCGATCGTGGCGACGGCGCTGAGGCAATGGTGCCGCCGGCCGGACAGCAGCGCGAGCATGCGAACATGGTCAACGTCGTCCACAGGCTTGCCCAGGATCCGCCGGCCGGCCGCGATCACGGTGTCGCCGGCGATCACCGCCTCGTTCGGGCCCCGCTCGACGGCGAGCGCCTTGGCTTCGGCAAGCCTAAGTACATGATTTCGCGGAAGTTCTCCGGGCAGCGGCGTCTCGTCGACGTCGGGCGCGGCCACACGCGCGGGCGTTATGCCGATCCGGGCCAGCAGATCGAGCCGGCGCGGGCTGGTGGAGGCGAGAACGAGCCGCACCGGATCGGGTGCGGCGGTCGGCACCGGATTGCCCGTCAGGACGGGCCGGGGCCGCCGCGGCCCGGCATGAAGCGATAGGTGATCCGTCCCTTGGTGAGATCGTACGGCGTCAGTTCGACCAGCACCTCGTCGCCCGTCAGCACGCGGATGCGGTTCTTGCGCATCTTGCCGGCCGTGTGGCCGAGAATCTCGTGGTTGTTTTCGAGCTGGACGCGGAACATCGCGTTGGGGAGCAACTCCACCACGCGGCCACGCATCTCGAGCAGTTCTTCCTTGGGCAAACAATACCTCGCTTCGGGTTCGGCGCGCCCTTAGCGGACGGGCGCGCAAAAGGGAAGGCGAGGGCATGGATCCGCCCGCGTTCCCGTCAATCCCCAAATGGGGAGCCTCGCCACGACCATCAATCGCGCGAGCGGGGCGTCAGACGCCGTGCTGATAGCCTAGGCTCGGCGGCAGCGCCACCGGCACGCCGTCGCGCACGAGCGTTAGTCCCGCCCCGGCCGCGAACGTACCTATGCGGGTGGCCGGGACCGGCGGTTCGAAGCCGGCAGGCGCGGCGAAGAGGAGCTGGTAATCGTCACCCGCCGTCGCCGCCCGGAGCACGTCATCGCCGGCAAAGGCACGGTAGGCGGCCGACAGCGGCACGGCGGACAGGTCGATGCCGACGGCGAGCCCGCTGGCGGCGGCGATGCGCGTGGCGTCGATCAGCAGCCCGTCCGACACGTCCGCCATCGCATTGACGAGCGGCGCGAGCGCGCGACCCTCGGCGACTAGCGGCCTGGGACGGCGATAGGCGGCGAGCAGCACGTCCGGACCGTCGGCCCCTAGCGCAATCGCGAGCCCCGCGCCCGCGTCACCGATCGTACCCGTCACCCACAGTCCGTCACCCGCCCGCGCGCCCGATCGCGGCGGCGCGGCGGCGTCCGTGCCTAGTGCGGTGATCGTCAGCACGCGCGGCGCACCCTGGGGCAGCGACACCGTGTCACCCCCGATCAATGGCGTCGCGAACGCGGCCAAGGCCTCGGCCAGCCCCGCCACGAACGCGCGATCCCACGCATCGTCGGTCAGCGGATAGTTGAGCAGCACGCCTTCCGGGCGGGCACCCTTGGCCGCCAGATCGGACAGGTTCTGCGCGACGAGCTTCCAGGCGACGTCGCCGGGCGGATCGCCGGGCAGGAAGTGCACGCCCTCCACGATCGTGTCGGTGGTGAGGACGTACGGACCGACGACGGCCGCATCGTCGGTCAGCCCCCGCGCGCCCGGATGCAGCGGCAGGGTGCGCAGCGCGGCGATGAACTCGACCTCCGTCATGTTGCCGCCGCGCCTACACGCGCCACAGACTTGGTGGAACCGGCGCCTGCGATGTACACCGCCCGGCATGACAGCCGCCGCCCCGCCGATCGACCTTGCCGCCCATGTCGTCCAGCTCGCGCTGACGCCGATCTTCCTGCTGACGGGCATCGCCTCGATGCTCAACGTCTTCACCTCGCGGCTCGCGCGGGTCTCGGATCAGGTCGACAAGGCGATGGCGTTGGCGGAGGAGCGTCCGCGCCAGCTCGCGCGGCTGCGATCGCGCTCGCACCTGCTCGACGTCGCGGTGCTGTTGGCGGCGATCGGGGGCGCGCTGACGTGCGGTGCGGCGATGACGTTGTTCGTCGGCGCGATCCGCACCGGCGCCGCCGGCGGGCTGTTGTTCACGCTGTTCGGCGGGGCGCTCGGCTGCTCGATCCTGGGGCTGGGCGCGTTCGCGGTCGAAATGATCCTCGCCGGCCGCACGGTGCGCGAGCAGGTGGAGGAGCGGTCGGCCAAGGCGGAGGGCAGGCCGCCCGCCGTCTGACGTCACGCGATCAATCCTCGCGGCGAGCGCCGTCCAACAGGCGAGCCTGCCGCTCCGCCGCGATCCGTTCCGCCTGTTTCTGCGCGCCCGTCCGGCCGAACGCCACGCGGTTGGCGGCGGCCTGCGCTTCCCGATCGACGCGCGCCTTCGCCTTGCGGGCGCGGCCGAGACCGACGACCGTCGCCGTCACGCGCCGGCGGGCTCGGGCGCGCGCGGCCGCACGTCCTTGGCGATCGCATCGAGCAGGCCGTTGACGAACCCCGCCTCGCGCCGTTCGTAGAAGGCGTGGGCGACGTCGACATATTCGCTGATGATCGCGCCCACCGGCACGTCGGCGCGGGCGAGCAGCTCATAGGTGCCGGCGCGCAGGATCGCCTTCATCGGCTTGTCGAGGCGTTCCAGCGTCCATCCGCTCGCGAGCTTGGCCGCCACCGCGCCGTCGATCTCGCCGGCCCGCGCGGCCGCGCCGCGCACCAGATCGTCGAAGAAGGCAACGTCCGCCTCCTCATATTCCACGTCCTCGATCGTCGCGCCCAGCCGGTGCTGGTGGAACTCGTGGAGCAGCGGAGCGACCGCGATGCCTTCCATGTCGCGCTGATACAGCGCCTGGACGGCGGCGAGGCGCGCGGCGGCGCGGGCCCGGGTGCGGGGCTGGCGGATCTGGGTTCGGGCCATCGGACGCCGCATGTAGGCGCGGGCGCGGCCTGCGTCACCCCATTGATAGCGGCGTTGGGCTCGCGGCGTTGGACGCGCGCTAGGCGCGCGGTGTCTGCGCGCGGCGGCGGTCACAACCGGCCGAAGACCGCCTCGAACCCCGCCCGGTCGCCCGCGGCGAGGAAGCGCGCCTGTTCCACCCAGCGATCCCGCGCGAGGCGGCCCTGGAACGCGCCCAAGCTGGCGTCGATCGCGTCCGCCGCATCGTCGTCGAGCGCGGCGATCTGGCCGACGCAGGTGATGCCCAGCTCCGCCAGCCGCGCCGCGACCTTGGGCCCCAGGCCCTTTAGCTGCGTCACCGGGCCGCCCGCTGGGGAGGCGGCGACGGGCTCGGGAAAGGTCTGGGTTTGGGTCTGCGTCTGCGATTGCGACTGCACCTGCGCCGGCGGCACCGGAGGCAGCGGACGCTGCCCCTCCCGGGGCGATATGGCGCCGGGCTCCGCGGGCGGGACCGGCGCTGACGGGGGAGCCTCGACCTGGGAGCTCTCGACCGGGAGAGCGTCGCGATGCTCGTCGGCATAGGCGTCGAGCCGTTCCTGTTCCTCCCGCTGCGCCAGGGTGCGACGGCGTTTCAGGCGCGCGCCGTACACCATCGCGATCAGCACGATCACGGCGACCGCCGCGATCAGGATCAGATGGGCGGTGGTGATCGCCTCCACCGCGGAGAACGGGTCGGCGCCGGCGCCGGGCGGAGGACTGGTCTGCATCGAATCTACCTCGCGCCGGAGCGAGCGGCCGGCAGGCTGATCATGCCACGGATCGGGCCGGCGAAGAACCTCGCTCGTGCGTCCGGCATCACCCGCGCGCGCCGATGTCACGACGATGGAAGCCGTCGGGGTAGTCGATGCGGTCGACCGCCCGGTAGGCGAGCGCGCGCGCGTCGGCGAGCGTGTCGGCCGCCGCCGTCACCGTCAGGACGCGACCGCCCGACGCCACCAGCCTGCCCCCGTCGCCGTCGCCGTCGTCGGCCCGCGTGCCGGCGTGGAAGACGCGCGCGCCGGTCGCCTCTGCCGCCGCGATCCCGCCGATCGCGCCGCCCGCGACGGGCGCATCGGGATAGCCCCGGGCGGCCACCACGACGCCCAGCGCCGCGCCGCGCGCGAACCGGGGGTGCGGCGCGTCGGCCAGCCGCCCTTGCGCCACCGCCAGCAACAGCGTCAGCAGGTCGCCCTCGAACCGCATCATCAGCGCCTGGCATTCCGGGTCGCCGAAGCGGACATTGTACTCGATCAGCTGCGGTCCTTCGTCGGTCAGCATCAGGCCGGCGTACAGGACGCCGACGAACGGTGTCCCGTCCTGCGCCAGCGCCGCCACCGTCGGACGGACGATGCGCGCCATCGCCTGCTCCTCGAGGTCGGGGGTGAGCGCGACCGACGGGCTGAACGCGCCCATGCCGCCCGTGTTGGGGCCGGTGTCGCCCTCGCCGACGCGCTTGTGGTCCTCCGCC
This sequence comes from uncultured Sphingomonas sp., assembly GCF_964237335.1. NCBI lineage: Bacteria > Pseudomonadati > Pseudomonadota > Alphaproteobacteria > Sphingomonadales > Sphingomonadaceae > Sphingomonas > uncultured Sphingomonas sp. The sequence continues at coordinate 8,664 of NZ_CAXSHM010000001.1, read as the reverse complement.
GAGCCGAACGCCGCGATATCGGCGCCGTCGCACAGCACGAACAGGCTCGCCTCCCGGCCGGACAGGAACCGCTCCAGCACCGCCTCCGCGCCCGGTACCTGGAACAGGGCGGACAATGCATCCACCGCCTCGCCGCGCGTCGCCGCGACCGTCACGCCCTTGCCGGCGGCCAGCCCGTCCGCCTTCACCACCACCGGCAGGCCGAACCCGTCGAGCGCCGCGAGCGCGTCGGCGAGCGACGCCAGCCGGCGATAGGCGGCGGTGGGGATGTGGACCCTGGCGCACAGGTCCTTGGTGAAGCCCTTCGACCCCTCCAGACGCGCCGCCGCCGCGGACGGGCCGAACACCGCCACGCCGCCCTCGCGCAGATCGTCCGCCAGCCCCGCCACCAACGGCGCCTCGGGGCCGATCACGACAAGCGCCACGTCACGCGATCGGCAGAAGTCGAGCACCGCTCCATGATCGGCGATGTCCAGCGCGACGCATTCCGCGTGGGTCGCGATCCCCGGATTGCCCGGCGCGGCGAACAGCCGCATCAGCCCGGGCGATTGCGCCAGCCGCCAGGCGAGCGCATGTTCGCGGCCACCGCCGCCCACCAGCAGGACGTTCATGCCCGATCCCTTCGCGCCCACGCTCGACACCCGCGCCGACCGGCCCGCGCGGCTGGTAGCCGAGAGCCTGCCCGGCGACAACGCAGCCGCGGTCTCGGTGGGCGAGCTTGCGGGGCGGCTCAAGCGGCTGGTCGAGGGCGAGTTCGGCCATGTCCGGCTGCGTGGCGAGATATCGGGTTACAAACGCGCGACGTCCGGCCACGTCTATCTGGCGCTGAAGGACGACGTCGCGGTGATCGACGGCGTGATGTGGAAGGGTTCGGCCGCCGCGCTCGCCTTTACGCCCCAGGACGGGATCGAGGTGATCGCGACCGGCCGCCTGACGACCTATCCCGGCCGATCCAAATACCAGATCGTGATCGAGCGGATGGAGCTCGCCGGCGCGGGCGCGCTGATGGCGCTGTTCGAGAAGGTGAAGGCGCGGCTCGCCGGCGAGGGACTGTTCGATCCCGCGCGCAAGCGGCCGCTGCCGTTCCTGCCGCGCGTCATCGGCGTCGTCACCAGCCCGACCGGCGCGGTGATCCGCGACATCCTCCACCGGCTGGAGGACCGCTGTCCGACGCGCGTCGTGGTGTGGCCGGTGAAGGTGCAGGGGGAGGGGGCGGCGGCGGAGGTCGCGGCGGCGATCCGCGGGTTCGACGCGCTGCCGGCCGACGGCTCGGGCCCCGTGCCGCGTCCCGATCTGGTGATCGTCGCGCGTGGCGGCGGATCGATCGAGGACCTGTGGGCCTTCAACGAGGAGGCGGTGGTGCGCGCGGTCGCGGCCTGCTCGATCCCGATCATCTCCGCGGTGGGCCACGAGACGGACACGTCGCTGTGCGACCACGCCGCCGACCTGCGCGCGCCGACGCCCACCGCCGCCGCCGAGCTCGCCGTGCCGGTGCTGGCGGACCTGCGCTTCACGCTCGATGCGCAAGGCGCGCGGACGGAGCGGTGCGCGCGCCGCTACGTCGAGCGCGGGCGCGAGCGGGCCGACGCGCTCGCCCGGCTGCTGCCGACGCGCGATCGGCTGCTCGGACCCCAGCGCCAGCGCGCCGACGATGCGGGCCAGCGGCTCGACCGCGCGCTCGAACGCCGGGTAACGCTGGCGCGCGGCGCGCTCGACCGCGGCGGCGGCGCGCTGCGTCCGGCGATGCTGGAGCGCCAGCTCGAGGCGGCGCGCCGCCGGCTGGAGGCGACGTGGCGGCTTGCCGAATCACTCAACCCCGACGGCGTGCTCCAGCGCGGCTATGCGATCGTCACCGACCGCGACGGCCGCGTGCTGCCGACCGCCGACGAAGCGCGCGCGGCCGGGCAGGTGACGATCCGCTTCCGCGACGAGCCGGTGCCGGCGGTGGTGGAGAGCGCGACGGTTGAGCGCGCGACGGTTGAGCGCGCGACGGTTGAGCGCGCGACGGTTGAGCGTGCCCGGCCGCGCGGCTACGTCAAGCCGGCGGCCGACCAGCCGCAGCTGTTCTGACCTTCTCTCGGGCTGTTTTTCCATGCTGATGTCCAACACCAACCGCGCGGCACGGCTCCACTACATGGCCAACGGCTTCCGCGTGCTGACGCCCGGCGACCATGTGGTGTGCGCGCGGTCGGGCGCGTCGATCCCGATCGAGGAACTGCGCTACTGGAGCGTCGTCCGGCAGGAGCCCTACGCCAGCGCAGAGGTCGCGACGGAGGCGATGGCGCCGCGATGAGGCGGGGGGCGGCGTCGATGGTCGCGCTGGCGCTGATCGGCTGCCTGTCGCACTCGACGGCAGCCGCTCCGCGCCAGATCGATGCGACGCGATTACCGGTTCCGATTGCCGAACATACGGCTTTCGAGGTGACGGGTACATTGGAGCAGGGTGGTCTGGCGACCGGCCTTGCCCCTGTGGACGCACCGCTGACGCTCGATGGCCGGCCGGTTCCGGTCGCGCCCGACGGCCGGTTCATCGTCGCCTTCGATCGGGACGCGGGGCCTGTCGCCGAGTTGCGTTACGTCTCCCCCAACGGCGTCTTCCTCGTCCAACGCCTCACCATCGCCCCCCGCGCGTGGCGGATCGAGCGGCTGCCGACGCTGCCCCGCCACGCGCAGCCCGAGCCCGAGTTCGAGGCGCTGCGCGCGCCCGAGGCCGCCGCCATCGCCGCGGCGCGCGCAACCGTCACCGACGCCGCCGGCTGGCGCCAGTCGTTCCGCTGGCCGGTCGCCGGGCGCCAGTCGGGCTGGTTCGGCTCGCAGCGCATCTATGCCGGCGAGCCCGGATCGTACCACACCGGCGCCGATATCGCGGTGCCCGACGGCACGCCGGTGGCCGCGCCCGCCGACGGCGTGGTGATCCTGGCGGCGGACCATCCCTTTACGCTGGAGGGCAATCTGTTGATGATCGACCATGGCATGGGGCTGTCCACCGCGCTGCTCCACCTGTCGCGGATCGACGTGGCGGTCGGCGAGCATGTGCGCCAGGGTCAGATCGTCGGCCGGTCGGGGCACAGCGGCCGCGCGACCGGGCCGCACCTGCATTGGGGCCTGCGCTGGCGCGACGCACGGCTGGACCCGCTGCTCGTCGCGGGAAGCCCGCCGCCGCGCTGACGCAGCGGGCCGACGCATCAAAATGTCGATCGCGAGCGCGTCACGGACATAGTGTGGCTGTTGTGGCACACGGCCCCGACAAGTTCCGCGCGTCCTGAATGCCGGCTTTACAGTGGGTGACGCTGGCGTCATCTCCCGATCATCAACCGCTGGACCGTCAAAGACGGCCGGGGTTCAGGGACGCCGGCCGCTCGCGAACGCGAAAGGCCCGGGAAAAAGGGAAAAGCGGACGTGATCAGAACCACTGGACTCAAGCGCAAGTCGCTCACGCTCGGCGTGTCGTCGGCGGCGTTGCTCGTCGCGCTGGCCGGCCCGGCCTTCGCGCAGACCGCGCCGGCCACGACGCAGGAGACGCCGGCGCCCGGCGATGCGCAGACGCCGGGCAACGTCGCGCTCAAGGACCAGAACTCGCAGGACACGGCGCTGTCGTCGTCCAAGGACCAGGCGCAGGCCGATGGCGGCGATGTCGTCGTCACGGGTACGCTGTTCCGCGGCACGGCGCAGACGCCGTCGCCCGTCACCACCCTGACGGCCGCCAACCTCGAGCAGCGCGGCATCAACACGGTGACGGAGGCGATCCAGCGCCTGTCGGCCAACGGCGCCGGCACGCTGCCCAACTCCTTCTCCGCCAACGGCGCGTTCGCGGCCGGTGCCTCGGCGCCGTCGCTGCGCGGCCTGACGACTGATTCGACGCTGGTGCTGTTCGACGGCCTGCGCGCGGCCTATTATCCGCTCGCCGATGACGGCGTGCGCAACTTCGTCGACATCAACCAGATCCCCGACGCGATCGTCGATCGGATCGAGGTGCTGAAGGACGGCGCGTCCTCCACCTATGGCGCGGACGCGGTCGCGGGCGTGGTCAACATCATCACCAAGAAGCAGATCACCGGCGTCCACCTCAACGGATCGGCCGGCATTTCCGAGCGTGGCGACAGCGCGGAGCAGCGGCTCGACGCCACGGTAGGCTATGGCGACCTGTCGGAGAACCACTTCAACTTTTACGTCAGCGGCGAGTATCAGAAGGATGCGATCCTCTACAATCGGGATCGTGGTTATCCGTACAACACGTCGGATCTCAGCGGACTCTGCGCACCAAGCGTAGGTACCGCGACAATTCCTGCCGGCACCACGACGTGTCGCAGCAACGGAGTCTTGAACGGCATTCAGGCTGACGGCACTTATGCCGGCTTCGCAGCGACGATAAATCCGACTGTTCGTCCCTACAACGCAACCAACACGGCGGCATTATCGCGATATACGCTGCTCAATCCAGCGCAGGGTTGCGGTGTACTCCCCACGGTCACGTTGAACGCGGCGCAGGCAGCCGCCAACACGGCTGCGGCGATCACAAACTGCCAGCAGGATAACCGCAATCTGTACAGCGTAATCACGCCGGCGCAGGAGCGGATTGGCGGCAGCGCGCGACTGACAGTCCAACTTGGCGAGAAGACGCAGGCCTATGTCTCAGGCAATTTCTATCAAAGCGATGTGTTTTACACTGGCGTCCCGGCATCTGTCCGCACGACTTCAGCAAACGGTGGCGGGCTTTACAACGGCGCGCTGCCGACGACGACAACCCTTGCGTTGCCGGTATTCGTCTGCCCACTCAATGGCGCGAACGCGACCTATCCGAACAGCGTGCCGACAGCGCCCGGCGGTTGCACCGCAGCAAATGGAACGCTGAACCCGAATAATCCGTACGCGGCTCTTGGCGAAACGGCCCGTATCTATAGCTACCTTCAGGGCATCCCGCTCAGCAACGAGCGGCGCAGCCGCAGCTACCGCGCAGCGGCCGGATTGAACGGAAGCGCCGGCAGCCTGTTCGACTATTCGGTCGAAGGCACGTATAACCGCGAAGATTTGCGGGCGACCTACAACGGATACATCAATCTGCAACGACTGATCAATGTGGTCGCGGATGGCAGCTATAACTTCGTCAATCAGGCTGCGAACAGCCAGGCGGAACGCAACTATCTGGCGCCCAGCTTTGTCGTTAACTCGAAGTCCGAACTCGCGCAGGTTCAGATCACGCTTCGAAAGGAGCTGTTCAACCTACCGGGCGGTCCGCTTGGGATCGCGGCGGGTGGCGCGTTCCGCTATGAGGAAATCTACGCTCCAAGCGCCAATCCGGTGGACACCGCAGACGCATTCGATACCACCAACATCAACCGGTTCGGGACCAGTGGTGCGCGTGGTGTTGCCTCGGGCTTCTTTGAAATCAACGTGCCGCTGTTCAACCAGTTCCTGCTGAACGGTTCGGGTCGCTACGACAGCTACTCGTCGGGACAGACGAACTTCTCGCCAAAGATCGGCGGCAAGTTCACCCCGATCAAGCAGATTTCATTCGTCAGCACCTTCTCCAAGGGGTTCCGCATCCCGAGTTTCGCCGAGGCCTATGGCCTGCCGACGACCGGTTTCTCGACTTTCACGCCTCCTGCGTCGTATCAGAACAGCGCCGCTTGCACTATTCCAGGAACTGTCCCGGCTGCAAAATATGCGTATTGCACCAATACGTATAGTGTCGGTGTGACGTCGGTCGGCAATCCGAACCTCAAGCCTGAGAAGGCAACAAACTTCACTGCGGGTGTGATCCTCAATCCGACGAACAACATCAGTCTACGCGTAGATTATTATAATATCTACAAGAAGGACCTGATCATCGCCGCCACTCCAGGCGATCAGGTTTCTCTATATTATGCGAGCAATGGATCGGGTGCCCTTGCTTCCGGCGTGCAGGGTATCACGGTAGATAACGTGAACTATATTCCCGGTCAGGGACCGTATCCTCTGCTCGCCACGCTTACCTCGGCTTTCTTCAACGCCAACTCTGCCAAGAGCACCGGTATCGACTTTGACCTAGAGAGTTCCTACAACATCACGCCCGGCGTTAAGTGGATCAGTTCGTTGGATGCGAACTATGTGCTTGAGCTCAGCACGACGATCAATGGCGTCAAACAGAACTACGTAAACTCGCTCGGACCGTATCAGACGACGTCTGCTTCAGGAACGCCTCGCTGGCGGGGCAGCTGGCAGAACACCTTTGACTTCGGTAAATTAGCGCTGACTGGCACCGCATATTACACATCCGGCTATTCGGAAGGCGCAGCGGATGCCGGCAATACGCCTGATGGCCAGACCTGCTATTCCTCCACAGCTGCGGCAGGGACGCCGGCGTCTAATATTGGGAGTTTTGCGGTCTATCGCGATGGTGCTACGGTCGTCGCCTGCCGCGTGAAGCATTTCATCGACGTGGACGTAACGGCGACGGCCAAGGTCAACGACAATTTCACGTTGTATTTCAACGTGCTCAACGTGCTCAACGTGTCGGCACCGTACGATCCCAGCACTTACGGCGCTTCCAACTACAACCCCGCCTGGGCGAATGCCGGCATCATCGGCCGCTACTTCCGCATGGGCGCGCGCGTGAAGTTCTAGGCTTCGCCGCCGGACGAGATCGGGCCGGCTCCTCACGGGGCCGGCCCTTTTCGTATCTGCCGTCAATGGCCGGCGCAGTGGCCGTCACGCCGTCAGCAGCAATCGCCCGTCTCCTTCGTCGACGTGCACCGTCGCGCCGTCCTTCACGTCGCCGCGCAGGATCATGTCGGCGAGCGGGTCCTGCACGTAGCGCTGCACCGCGCGGCGCAGCGGGCGGGCGCCATAGACGGGATCGTACCCCACCCGCCCCAGCCACACGCGCGCCGCGTCCGTCAGGTCGAGCGTGATCTTGCGATCCGCCAGCAGCCGCCCGACGCGCGCCACCTGGATGTCGACGATCGGCGCCATGTGCGCCTGGCCCAGCCGGTGGAACAGGATGATCTCGTCCAGCCGGTTGAGGAACTCGGGCCGGAAATGCCCGCGCACGATCTCCATCACCTGCGGCTCGACGCTCGCCACGTCCTCGCCGTCGGCGATGTTGGCCAGGTACTGCGATCCCAGGTTCGACGTCAGGATGATGATCGTGTTGGCGAAATCCACCGTCCGCCCCTGGCCGTCGGTCAGCCGCCCGTCGTCGAGCACCTGGAGCAGCACGTTGAACACGTCGCCGTGCGCCTTCTCCACCTCGTCGAACAGCACGACCTGATACGGGCGCCGCCGCACCGCCTCGGTCAGCACGCCGCCCTCCTCGTAACCGACATAGCCCGGCGGCGCGCCGATTAGCCGCGCGACCGCGTGCTTCTCCATGAACTCGCTCATGTCGATGCGCACCATCGCGTTCGGATCGTCGAACAGGAACTCGGCCAGCGCCTTGGTCAGCTCGGTCTTGCCGACGCCGGTAGGGCCGAGGAAGAGGAACGAGCCGAGCGGCCGCCCGGGATCCTGCAGCCCTGCGCGCGCGCGGCGGACGGCGTTGGCGACGGCGCGAACCGCCTGTTCCTGGCCGATCACGCGCGCGCCGAGCTTCGCCTCCATCTGCAACAGCTTGTCGCGCTCGCCCGCCAGCATCCGGTCGACGGGAATGCCGGTCCAGCGCGAGACGACGCCGGCGATGTCGTCAGCGACCACCTCTTCGCGCAGCATCGCTCCCGCCATCGCCCCGGCCGCATCGGCGAGCTGCTTCTCCAGCGCCGGGATCGTGCCGTAGGACAGCTCGCCCGCCCGTGCGAGGTCGCCGGACCGCTGCGCCTGCTCCAGCGCCAGCCGCGCCGCGTCGAGCTGTTCCTTCAGCTTCGCCTCCGCGCCGATCTTGTCCTTCTCGGCGGTCCAGCGCAGCGTCAGCGCGGCGGACTGTTCCTCCAGCCCCGCCAGCTCCGCCTCGATGTGCGCGAGCCGGTCGACCGAGCCCGCGTCGCTCTCGCGCTTCAATCCCTCGCGCTCGATCTTCAGGCGCAGGATGCGGCGATCGAGCGTCTCGATCTCCTCGGGCTTGCTCTCCACCTCCATGCGGATGCGGCTGGCGGCCTCGTCCATCAGGTCGATCGCCTTGTCGGGCAGGAAACGGTCGGTGATGAAGCGGTTGGATAGCGTCGCGGCGGCGACAAGCGCGCCGTCGGTGATCCGCACGCCGTGGTGCAGCTCGTATTTCTCCTTCAGCCCGCGCAGGATCGAGATCGTGTCCTCGACCGTCGGCTCGCCGACCTGCACCGGCTGGAACCGCCGCTGCAACGCCGGGTCCTTCTCGACATACTTGCGATATTCGTCGAGCGTCGTCGCGCCGACGCAGTGGAGCTCGCCGCGGGCGAGCGCGGGCTTGAGGAGGTTGCCCGCGTCCATCGCGCCCTCCGATTTGCCCGCGCCGATCAGCTGGTGCATCTCGTCGATGAACAGGACGATGTCGCCCTCGGCCGCCTTCACCTCGTCGAGCACGCCCTTCAGCCGCTCCTCGAACTCGCCGCGATATTTCGCGCCCGCGATCAGCGCGCCCATGTCGAGCGCCATCAGCCGGCGACCCTTCAGCGTGTCGGGCACGTCGCCGTTGGCGATGCGCAGCGCGAGGCCCTCGGCGATCGCGGTCTTGCCGACGCCGGGCTCGCCGATCAGCACGGGGTTGTTCTTGGT